>CALAVD010000058.1 GCA_937892085.1 uncultured Prevotellaceae bacterium | reverse complement strand
GTTGTCCCAGATGTTACACATCTTGCAGCGCATGGGACAACGGTAGGTCAATATAATAGAAGCGTCGGTAGGCTTTATAGTTGTCATGACTATTGTGCATTACATCTAATACATCTAAAATAAAACGCAAAATAGGCGTTGTTATTGTGTGCTATAGTTGTATTATGACACACCAGAATCCCCTGGAGCAGCAAAAAACCAGCGCGCAAGGTTAAAAGAAAAAATGCTACACGCCAAACAATAATCTCTGTATTTCAGATATTTCTAATTGATTGGTAAACATCTTCTATCAAACGTAGATGTTCTTCGGCCGAGAACAGCTTGATTGCCATATTCTTGATAGAAGTGTTATCCCATTGCTTCTCACATGCGGTTTTGATGGCATTGGATAGCTCGTCTTTATTTCTCGAGGTGAAGGTGATGCCGTTGTCATCGTCAAGCAACTCAGGGATGCCGCCGATGCGCGCTCCCACAACTGGAGTGCCAGCGCAAAGCGACTCGATGACACTCAACGGGTTGTTCTCATACCACTCGCTAGGCACAACCGAGAACTTCGCTTTACTCAACAAAAATGCCACTTGCCGGGCGTTTTGCTGTCCTAAAAGCTCGATGTTGCCGTTACCCTTGAACCGCTCTTTAAATCGTTGCATGAGTGGTCCATCGCCAGCCACTTTGAGGGTGAACGGCAATTTTGAAGCAACATCCAATAATGTTTCCACGCCTTTTTCGTGTGAGAGCCGTCCAACATAAACGTAATAGTCTTCACGCGTGGCATTGAGATTGTCAAGAAGGTCAAGTTTCTCGGAATCGATGTGGTTGCACACCACATGAAGCTTCTCGGGGGCAAAGCCATCCTTTTTCATCTTGCTCGCCATGAAGCGGCTGGGGCAGATGAAAGCATCGGTTGCTTCTTCGAGCGTTGCGCGGTTCCACTTGCGCGCCTCGAGATAAGCCATAGCACTGGCGGCGAGACCGCCCTTCATACAGCGAGTTTTGAGAACGTGCATCTTGCTGTGGCCTATGCACCTCTCGCAAGGTTTCCCATCCAGCAGGCAGGCATAGGAAGGACATACGAGTTTATAGTCGTGCAGCGTCCACACCACCCTGCAGCCACGTTTTTTGGCAAGTTGTGCCAGCACTGGCGAGAGATAGGAATGAATGTTGTGCAGGTGAACAATATCGGGCTTGAAATCGTCAAGGATCTTTTTGAATGCCGCATTGATGTCGCCCCATCCAAAAATGCGACGGGCGGCATTGAGTTTGGCAGAGATACCACCGGCAAACTCTACCTGAGTGGCAAAATATTTGCTCC
>CALAVD010000057.1 GCA_937892085.1 uncultured Prevotellaceae bacterium | reverse complement strand
CGGTCAACGACTCGGCCATTGCCGGGGTGAAGATGTCGAGAGAAGACATCATGAAGCGCCTTCGAGGAAAGAAAGGCACCAAGGTCAACCTCGGTGTCGTGCGACGTGGCATCAAGGATATGCTGACCTTTAAGGTCGTACGCGACAAGATACCCGTCACATCGGTCGATGCCACCTATATGATACGTCCTCGTGTCGGATACATCCGCATCACCTCCTTCGGTGCCACCACCTACAACGAGTTCATGGAAGGCGTAGAAAAGCTCAGGGCTGAAGGGATGCAAGACCTCATCGTAGACCTTCAGGACAACGGTGGAGGCTATCTGCAGACTGCTGCCCAGATTGCCAACGAGTTCCTGGAACGGGGCGACCTCATCGTCTATCAGCAGGGTCTGCGGGTGAAACGACAGGAGTATAAGGCACAAGGCAACGGAAAGCTGCGCGCAGGACGTGTTGTCATGCTTACCAACGAATACACGGCATCGGCCAGCGAAATCCTCAGCGGAGCCATACAAGACCAGGACCGAGGCATCCTCGTCGGAAGGCGCACCTTCGGCAAAGGACTGGTGCAAAGGCCGTTGGAGTTCCCAGACGGCTCGATGATCCGGCTCACCGTGGCTCACTACTACACACCGTCAGGCCGTTGCATCCAGAAACCCTACGTGAAAGGCGAGAAGAAAGACTATGCTGAGGATATTGAGAAACGCTTCAAGCATGGCGAACTGTATTCGGCCGACAGCATTCATTTCGATGACTCCTTGCGTTGCTATACACTGCGCAAGCACCGCACCGTCTACGGAGGCGGGGGCATCATGCCCGACCACTTCGTACCTCTCGATACCACACAGTATACCCGTTTCCATCGCGAGCTGGCAGCCAAGAGCTTCATCATCGATGCTTCCCTGAAGTATATCGACAACCATCGCAGGCAACTCAAGAAGAACTATCCTTCATTCGAGAAGTATGCCCAGTCATACGAGGTTCCGAAGGACATGGTCGACAAATTGCTTGAAGAGGCAGCGAAGAAAGACGTGAAGCCTCGCGATGACGAGGAGCTGCAGAACACGCTGCCACAGCTGCGCCTGCAGCTGAAAGCACTTGTAGCCCGCGACCTGTGGGGCATGAGCGAATATTTCCAGGTAATCAATCAAAACAACCATATCGTCAACAGGGCTCTCGAAGTCCTTGCCAATAACCCCTAATCCCTATCAACCAAGTCATGTGTCCGTCGGTTTTCCCGACGGATCTCCCCCATCACCCATCATCCATCCCTATGAAAAAACTGACATCCACCCTCCTGACCCTCTGCCTGACCCTGGCAGCCTTTGCCCAGCAGCCTGCTGGCGAGTATCGCAACCCTGTCATCCCGACGAGTCTGCCTGACCCCACCGTCATCAAGGCTCCCGACGGCTACTACTACCTCTATGCCACGGAGAACATCCGCAACCTGCCCATCTACAGGTCGAAGAACCTTGTCGACTGGGATTTCGTCACCACAGCCTTTACCAGAGAGAGCCGCCCGAAGTGGAACCCCAAGGGCAACCTGTGGGCTCCAGACATCAACTATATCAATGGACGGTACGTGCTCTACTATGCCAAGTCAGAGTGGGGAGGCGAATGGACCTGTGGCATTGGTGTTGCCATAGTAGTAAGTGAATGCTACAATGTCATGAGCATAATAGTCCTTCTCGTGCGTGAGTTTCTCATACTTGATGGGGCGGAAATTGCTGTTCATGGTGCATTTCAGAGTGTCGCGCACGGTATATACCTTATCGGCCCAGGAGCGCGTCTTGCCCGTGAGTCGAGAGCTGTATCCATTGTCGGTCTTTGTCGTGGTAAGGGTGGCATCGGCAGCATGTTTCCACACCACGCCCCAGTGATACACCACTTGATAGTTAAGCGTCTCGTTAGTGATTGTCAATGCCTTTGCCAGTGGCGAGAACACAAAAGCAGAAACAAGAAAAAATAAAAAAATTGACTTCTTCATTATAATCTTTATTTTTAGTTTTACATAAGACTCAATCAATCTTCAAAAGTTTAAAATGAAGTATCTACGGTATGAGATCTTGAAAGTTTGGGACTTCAAAAATACAGAAAAAACGAGGAACGTAAATTCACTTTTCACGTTCCTCGTTCTTCGTTTCACGCGCCGACTGGCGTTACTTCACAAGCACCTTCGTGCCGTTCACGAGGTAGATGCCAGGGGTGAGGCCTGTGATGACGGCTTTGCCGTCAGCGATGGTCTCGCTGGCCACTTGGCGGCCGTTGAGGTCGTAAACACCCACCACGGTGCCGTCCTTGCCATTGACAGTGAGGTTGCCGTAGCTGTTGGCGATGCTCACACCATCACCTGCGTCGATAGTCTCAATAGCAGTAGGTATTTCGGTGTTGGCAGTCCAATCGAGGTAGAACACACTCTCGCCTTTACCGTTGTTATAAGTATATGTGGCACGTCCTTCAGCGGGGTGTTCAGGGTCTTCTTGGAGCACAACAATTCTTCCTGGCACCTCGGTGAGGTATTGATTCATGTTACTTGGGTCAACAGTTACATCCCTTGGCGAGATTCCACTTGGGGCGTTAGGGATAAACACAGCCGAATTAGAGGAGTCCCAAGCATTCAGCTCATCAAGAATGAAACCGTCTTGACCAAGAAATCTTGTTGCACCCTTGCTGTCCTCGCTGGTCTTAGAGGCAAGTGGCTCGGAATTATCGATTGCTTGACTGCCCGTATTGATATCCTCAAGCTGGAAGTAGAACACGGTCACTTCGTTGAGAGGATTAAACTGTCCTTGCTGATAGAACTTAGCACATTCAGCAGTGATGGTGCGGCCGTTATCTTCACTATTGATGGTGAGGGCGTCACTTGCGGCACTCAGGTCTATACCGTTGATGTGGTTGTGGGCAAACTCAATGTTGGTCAAGTTGGCGAAGCTGCCACCAGTGCCAGGCTTGATGCAGTGCAGGTCGTTATAGTTGGCGCGCACATCGGCGATGGATGTACCGTAGAGCACGAGGTCGCTCAGGCTGTTGCCGCCAGTGCTTGCCTTGCCATCAAGGCTTGTTGGGGTGGCGGTGTCATAGTCGCTGCCATCATGGTTAAGAAGCTCGGTTGCGGCAAGCTCGGCAAGTGTTTCCTCGCTGTTAGAGCAGTTGAAGAACTGCAATGCGGAGTTGGTACTCAAGTCCATGCTTGGCACCTTGTTGCGGGCAAGGTCGAGCCAAGTGAGGGCCAGATTGTTGCCAACATTGAGAGCTGTGAGCGAGTTGTCATAGACGCGCAGTTTCTCGAGAGCGGTGTTATTGCTAACGTCAATGCTGCTGGCGTTGATATTCGATACCCACAAGTTCTTCAAAGCCGTGTTGGCTGTAACATCAATGCCGCCCCACTGCGTGTTGTTGTAGCCAAACAGCGTCTCAAGACCAG
Source organism: uncultured Prevotellaceae bacterium (assembly GCA_937892085.1). Taxonomy (GTDB): domain Bacteria; phylum Bacteroidota; class Bacteroidia; order Bacteroidales; family Muribaculaceae; genus Sodaliphilus. The sequence continues at coordinate 2,551 of CALAVD010000057.1, read as the reverse complement.
TCAAAGTGTTGAGGCCCTGGAAGTTGTCCTTAAGCAATGGGTCGTTCTGCACGTAGAGGATCTTGAGGTTAGGATCGTTGCTCAGGTTTAGAGTGTCAAGTGATGCACGGTTGTGAGCGCGCACCACAGGCAGGTCGGCGCAATTCTCGGCAAGCACAGTGCGGATGTTCGGGCAGTAAGTCACGTCGAGGGAGTTGTGGTAAGAATTACCAGTATCATGAACGTTGAACTTGAGCGGATTGCCACTCACGTTAATATATTCAAGATTTATGCCATAATTAAATCGCAGCTCATTATAGCCACTATAGCTGATGTCATAGTACTTGATGTTATTGTCATAATATGTGTTTTCCGTGCCATCAGGTCCCACCACATTAACAGCATCTTGAATGCCAGTCTCAGAATTGGTCTTAGGACTAAGATATTTGCGCACTCTAGCTGGCCCAGTATTTGCCATGCCATATCTCAAATCACTAGGCGTGGCATCACGCATAAAGTAGCAGTCGCCATACATGTAGGAAACCGTCAACGTATCGAGCTCGGGGAAGTAGCTCACACCCAGCGACTGCAAGTTGCAATGGTCCGCGTGAATGGTCTTGAGTTTGGAGCAAGGGGCGAAATAGACAAATGTGTGGAAAGCCGAGTAGGCACGCGTTGTAGTAGTGTTGTTCTGTACTGAGGCGGCAAGAGCCTCGTTGCTGTCGCCCACCCAGTCGGCCGACATCCAGCCGGGGTTCATCACGCCCGGTCCGGCGGCCGTGTTGTGGATGTTGGTGTAACTGATGTCAATCCACTCCAGGTTGAGGTTCTTCTGGAGGTCAAGGTGGTAAAGGCCTGTTGTGTCGTTCAGGTCCTCATAGCGAATGTCGAAGGGCACTTGACGAGGATTCTGCACTGCACAAGCTTGAGCATAGAGAGCATCGGTGAGTTCACCCTTATCGCCATAGTACATGCCATATTTCACTAATCGTTTAGCTTTCTTTGAGCGCATGGCATTTTGTGCTGCCACATCACTTTGAGTGATAGTGCCGTCAATTACTCCGTGAATCTCGTTGTTGTGGCTCACATCGAGATGCTTGAGGGCTGTGTTGCGGTAGAGGTGAACACTGTCTTGCAGGTTGTTGTAGGCAAGATCGAGATATTCCAATGCGGTAAGATACTCCAGGCTCGACTCTGCATTGTCGGCCTTGCGGTAATTACCATTTCCTGCCACGTCGAGCGCGTACACGCCATTGGTGAACGTGGTGAAATTGTTATGGCGAGCCTGCAGCTTAGTGAGTCCAGTTACGCCCTGCAGCGAGTGCTCCTGGCCCAGTTTGTTGAACGAGCTGTTCTCGATATTGAGAGTTTGCAGACTGCTCAGTCCCTTGATATAGAGACCGTTGTCGGTCTCAATCTCGCCATCAGGGCTGGTCTGTGTCAAAGCGGTGTTTCCATGAAGCTCTATCTCGGTGAGGCCTGAGTTGCCAGCCAATGCCAGCGACTTAAGCGAGGTATTATTCTCGGCTTTAAACTTGGTGAAACCGTTGTTACCCAAGTCGAGACCAACGAGCGAGGTCTGTGGCAAAGTGTATTCCCCAGCCGGGAAGTTGTTGCTCTGGGCGTAGAGGTAATGAATATTGCTCTCACTCACATTCAAGTCGCTAAGCTGGTTGTCATTCATTACGAGTGTTGTAAGCGACGAGATGCCAGTAGTTGGCACGTCGGTAAACGCATTGCCTGTCAAGTCAAGTTTGTATAGCGCATTGGCACCAGTAGCTGCTATTGTAGGCATGGTGCTTTGTGTCAAACCGCTGTTAGTAATAGCGAGAGTAGTGAGGGCCGCATCATTGGTGACATCAATACTCACATTCTCAGGAGCATTGAGGCTTGTTACTGTCAATTCTGTAAGATTAGGGTTGTCATTGATAAGCAGTGTGTCAAGAGCAGGGAAAGCAAATGTGGGCTTTGCTGCACTACCAAGTTTGTCATTGCTCAAGTCAATGTAATGCAGGTTAGGTGCAACACTGGGTGTCAACAGCGAGAAGAGTCCAGTAGTAGTGGAACCTGTGTGAAGATAAAGGTCAACATTGTTAAGCTCAAGGTGCTCCAAGTGAGTCATGCGGGGAATATAAGTGGAACTGCCTCCCAAAGCTCCCGTTGAGCTGCTGCCCTGCAGGCCAGTGCAGCCGTTGACGATAAGCGTCTTGAGGTTGTTGGTGGCAGGACAATACATTGTAGTTAATGCTGTATTATTACTCAAGTCAACATATTCAACACTTTCATTTGGGAAATAGCCGTTTGTGCTGCTATATTGTGTTTGAGTGGCTGATAGTCCACAATTTGCGGCCTTGAAAGTTTTTAGTTGAGTGAGATATTCAAGATGATTAAAGTAACTATTGAATGTTGGGTTCTCACTTACATCTACATAAATCAACTTAGTATTATGAGACAAGCTTTGTGTAGATGTAAGTTTGTTATAGCTCATATCAAGGTATTCAAGATTACTCAATGCTGTCATAGTATTTTCACTAAAGTAATCAAGAACATTATGCGGCATTGAGAGAATCTT
>CALAVD010000056.1 GCA_937892085.1 uncultured Prevotellaceae bacterium | reverse complement strand
CATTACAGCCACACAACAACAAAAGGGAATTGTACTTTTTAATTTAGTGCCTATAAGAATATTGATGTTGGCACCAGTTCCGACGAGTTGTCTGAGCGCATAGCCGGCAAACATTGAACTGGCCTCCTGCACATAGTAAGCGCCAGCGTGCAGCAACGGGTCGAGGGTGAACTGCGGACGTTCGTCGAGGTAGTGTCCGAGCGGTTCCCACGGAACCTGCGCACTGCTGTTCGCATAGCCAGCTGGCTTGTGTGGGTTGAGCCTGATACTGACTGGAACAGGCTCGGTAAGTGCGGCAACATACAAATGATAGTCGGCACCAAGCTGGGCTTGCATGCGATTCTCAAATTCGGCTGGCAAAACTACGCTCATAATCAGTTTTTTTTGCAAAAATAATTATTCTCTGCAAAAAAAACGGCATTTTAAACCAAAAATGTGTATCTTTGTCAAAATTCAAACTCATGACGATTATGAAGAAATTCTTTTTTATTATAATAATGAGCCTCGCGGTTGTGATTAGAGTAGCCGCTGAGGACACTCAGGTGCACATTTTTGACGCTAATGTGAAATCGCTTAAGATTGCACCAATTAGCAATATGTACTTTCCGCCCATCTATGTGTTAGGGAGCGACGATGTGCTGAATGTGAACTTCGACTATCTCGACCTCGACATCCAGTATCTGCGCTATAGCGTCACGCACTGCGATGCCAACTGGCAGCCGTCGCAGCTGGTGGAGAGCGAGTATGTAGACGGCTTCAACCAAGCCGACATTGAGGACTACAAGCCCAGCGAGGCGACCTTTGTGCACTATTTCAACTATGACTTCTGCATCCCTAACGACGACTTCATCATCACTAAGAGCGGCAATTACGTGCTCACGGTGTATCGTCAGGACGACCCCGACGATGTGCTCTTCCAGACGCGCTTCTCGGTGTGCGAGAACACGATGGGAGTTTATGCCGAGGTGCTTACCAACACCGATGTGGATTACAACGCCCATAACCAGCAGGTGAATTTTGTGGTTACCACAAAGGGTGGTGAGCGTATTAGCGACCCTTACAACGAACTCGCTGTCATTGTCACTCAGAACTCACGCCCCGACAATGAGGTGATGGTGACCAAACCCTTGATGGTGAGTGGCAACAAAGTGACCTTTGAGCACAACCGCGACCTGATTTTCCCTGCCGGCAACGAGTATAGGCGCATTGAGATGGTGAACATCAACTCGATGAATATGGGGGTGGAGAAGATACAGTATTTCGAGCCTTACTACCATGCCACACTCTAC
>CALAVD010000055.1 GCA_937892085.1 uncultured Prevotellaceae bacterium | reverse complement strand
GTTTATGAGCGAAATCCCGCGAGGCATGCGGTAAACAATCACGTTGTAGAAGCTCCCGACGCACGCGCCGAGGGCAAAAAACACCAAAAGCCAGTACCAGAGGGGGATTTCCTGCATAAAAAACCTCAAAAACAGTACATACTAGAATATATAAACAAAGTCGGGTGTTTGTTTTTCCGAATTAAAAAGATAAATTTAAAAATGCAGGACGCTCCCCCGAGCGCCCCGTTGTTTCGTGTTTAAAAAGGAATCCTATATGCGTATGAGAATTTCTTGTCTGATTTTCGCCCTGGTAGCATGTCTTGCCTCCCTCCATGGCTGTTCAAGAGAATCCTCCATCGTGGAAAACGCTCGCCTCAAGGACAACCATTCCATAGTCTTCGCTTTCGACCATCCCTTCGATAACGCCGAAGCCTTCGCGGATTCCATCAGGCACACAGACATGCCCGCCGACTCTATCGCCGATACCATCACCGTCACCGTGAACGACTCCGTCTACTTCATGGGCTTCCTGCCGCTCTATGCCGAAAAGATCTACCGTTTCGAATGGATCTTTGGCGACACCGTTATCACAAGCGAAAACACCCGCGTGCAGAGCTGGTCCTTCGACAGCGCAGGCGTGTACTTCCCCATTTTCCGTGCCGTAGATGGTAACAACGCCATCGATACCGCCGGCATCCACCGCCGCCCGCTCTACATCCGCGTCATCGACACGCCTCCCCTGCTCGACGTCCCGCGCGATACCGTAAGGGCCCGCCACAAGAAGCCAGCCACGTTCACCGTACGCGCCATCGACACCTGCGGCACCATCGAGAAATTCAAGGTGGACCTCGACGCGAAGGGCAAGGACACCGCGAAGGTCTGGAAGGCCGAAAAGATTGAAGGCACGGACAGCCTCACGATTACCATTCCCTATGTCGAAGGCGACGTGGATTCCCTCGGGAACCAGACCATCTTTGTAATCGCCATCGACGACGACGGCAACGAGACCCTCGACACCGTGTACCTGCACTTCAACCAGCCCCCTACCATCGAGATGCTGCAGCCGGTCGACAACGCCTCGCTCAGCAACAAGAAGCGCCAGGCGCTCTACTACCGCGCCGAAGACAAGGACAACCCGGGTTCGCTGCGCTACTTCATCCGCATGGCAAAGAGCCCCGACGGCCGTAATCCGCCTATATTTACCGACCCCGAAGAAAGCCTCATCGCCGCAAACATCGTCGAGAAGAGTTTCGAGATTATCGAAATTACGCCGGATTCCCTCGTTCGCAACAAGGTCAACCTCGCGGGCATCATCTACTGGGATGTGTGGGTGACCGACGGCTACGACCACACACCCGACCGCGTGAGGCTGCTGGCTTACAGCCTGCACGCAGGGCAACGCGCCTTCACATTCTATGTGCAGGACGGCGAGCCCCCTGTGGCGTTGTACTTCCGCAACGCTTATAACTGCTACGAGCTGTGCGCACTGCACGCCGTCACCACGCACAAGCCGAAAGTTGACCGCTCAATCGCCGTCACCAACCGCATCTCCACGTTCTACAACCGGCAGAACGAGAAGGAGTATGAGGTGGAAACTTCCGGCTTGACGATGGAGCAAGCCCGGTGGATTGAGCAGCTGTTCTACTCGCATGACGTGCGCATGGCAGCCGTGCGCACCGACTTTGAGGAAGAATACAGTCAGAACTACAATCCGCAGTATATGCCGATTGTGTTGATTACGGACTTCACCTGCGAAATCCACGACCGCGACGGCGAACTCAACACCGTTAAGTTCACCTACCAATACAGCGACCGCCGACCGCTCCTGCCCACGGACTACCTCTCCGTGGATCACGAGCGCATTTTCACCAATCCCTACAACCCCACCTATAACTAATATGGCACAAAGCATACATATCACAACGCTCCGAAAGATGCTGAAAGCCGGCGACCCCGTCGACATCAAGCTCTGGACGAAAAGCGGAGAAATCCAAGAGTGGAATAACTGCATACCGCTCCGCTATGACTTCTATAAAGGGACACAACGCTTCAAGCTGCTCAATTCCGGGCAAATAAGATTGGCCCGAATTTGCTGCATCTTCGAGGTCAACGGCTTGGAAGTGTTTTTGTGATAATTACTCGTTGGATAAAACTTTCCAATAACCACCACGAGCGCCCCCAACTCGCACAAGAATTCCTTGTTCCTTAAGCCGCTGAATGTGCTTCTGAATGGCAGATTGAGAAATGCCGAGAACCTGCGACAGTTCTTTTCTCGAAATGTTAGGTTCGGACGTAAGGATTGTGAGTAATCGGTCTGCCGTTTTCTGACCACCTTTCTGACCACCTTTCTGACCACCTTTCTGACCACCTTTTGTTGGCAGGAAATAGGTCACGGTTGAATAGAGTAAACTTGTTTCAAACGCAACATCGCTGCCTGTCAATTCTTTCCATTTGGCGATTTTGTCAATGCCATAACCGGCGTTTTCCGACAGCCTCGCATATCGAAACAGATTGATAATCGTTGGGTTTCGAGGCAACGACACGTTGCGCGCTTTCACCTCGTCAATACCAACGATGAACGTGCCGGGATTTTGGAACTCAATGCGGTTGTCAAACACACGGATTGTGGGGTGCATCGGGCTGAAATAATCAGTGTGGGCACACAAGTTGACTAATCCTTCGCGCAAGCAATAGAGTTGGGAGTTGTCCTCGTCGGCGAAACCGCCCTCTCGTGCCACAAACGGGTTGTCAACATACAAACGCAATCGTTGAATAATCACCTTGTACGATTCCCAAATATTCTCTTGCTCCGCCATTCGGTAAGTGTACCGTTCATTGGCATTGGCAGATGAATCGCCCGGAATCTCGATGAAGTCAATCCAAAAGTTTCCGATATGTTCTCGTATCGAATCTCGCTTACCAAGCATTAGCATTCCGCCATAGGTCATCTTGCCATGCAGCGTGACACCTGTTTTTCGGCAAAAATCTTCATCGTCAAGTTGATTGTAAGGCAGAGCCTCATTGTATTGCTGAATGCGACGACGGAACGTTTGCAACGATTCGGGGTTGATGTCGTTGAAACTTGTGCCATTAATCTCCAACTCCGACCGACTGCCAAAGGCTTGATCGCGTTGAATGGCTGCAATCTCGGCATCGTTGGCGTGCTGGTCACCGCTGCCGCTGCGAATGAACGTGTTGCCAAGATTGTTGTTGTAGTAAACCGGTTTGACAGTGGACGATGGAATAAAAAACGCAAGAACGGTTTTTCCGTCAAAATCATACTTCTGACTGCGAACCGAGATTGTGACATTGAACTTCGATTTGGAGCGTAGTGTGCCTATTAAGTCTCGTTCCAACTTCTCGGCGTTTCCCACGCCCTCAATAACGAACGTTTTTGTTTTCCCGACTTTCTCCTCTCGTACACCGAGCACAATCCAACCACCAGATGTGTTACTGAACGCACTGACGGTCTCCCAAACGCTCTTGGGAAGTTCAGACTTTGCCTGTTTGCACTCAAAGTCCTCCCATTCTATATCTTGCAGCCTTTGCAGTAATTCGTCTTTCGTCATAATGTCACAGTTTTGACTGCAAAAATAGTCAAAATAAATGTAATAGTGCTTGCTTTAACAAGCGAAATCGCATTTCACACCTTAAAATCACGATCTTAACGTCATTTTCAGGTACCGATTTACGCAAAAATGGCGTACCTTTGCAGGGCTGTTAGCGTTTTTTTTGAAAAAAAGTTGCGATTTAGGGTTTAGTAAATCGGTTTCTGCGTGTATATATAGTGTATGACACAACGAGAACGACATATTGAACGGCTGTTCCGGCAGCATTACCGGGCGATGTATCGGCTGGCGTGCATCCTGATGCACGATGATGACGAGAGCAAGGACATTGTGCACGATGTCTTTGCGCACCTCCTTACCCATGAAACCGAACTGAATGAAACAACCGCAAGAGCGTATCTGATGTCATGCGTGCGCAACAGATGTGTGAGTGAGATTCGCAACCGCAAGACCCACGAGCGGGTGAAGCAACTACTCATGCTCGATGAAGATTTGGAATACACTTCTCCCGAAGAACTGGAAGCGGAAATCAACGCTTTGCATGTCGGTATAGCTGACTTGTTCCCGCCTATCTGCCGTGAAATCATCTTGTTGCATTTTGCTGAGGGGCTGACCTTCCGCGAAATTGCCAAGCGATTGGGTGTGAGTGAGACCACTATCTACAAGCATCTGCACAGTGCACTTGACCAATTACGTCAAACTCTTAAAAACGCAGAACAATGAAAAAGACCGATTTACTTTTACAAATGCTGGACAATCCTGAACAGTTCAGCGAGGCTCAATGGCAGGAGATACTTGCCGATGATGAGTGCCGCGAGCTTTATGCGCTGATGGCAAAGACCAAAGGTGCTTTTGTCGCTGAAAACGCCGACGCAGAAGTCACCAACGAACTGATTGATGCCGAGTGGCAAAGGTTATCCTCGGCGCATAGCCATCGGGCAACGATAGTGCCCCTGTGGCGCAAAATCGCCGCTGCCGCTGCCATTGTGGTAGCATTCTTCGGCATCACAATCGCCGCCGTGCAAACCAACTTCTTTGGCTTGACGAAATCCGATGACAAAGTAGAAAACACTAAAGATGACAGTCAAAACGTTCAAGATGAGAAAACAGAGGTGGCTCCGGATGAAATAACTGTTGAGCAAATTGCCGACACCATTGCCCCAGCAGAACCTCGCCTCTACGATAATGTGCCGTTGGAGCAAATCCTCAGCGACCTTGCAGTGCGTTACAATGTCACTGTGGAATATCGCAATGCGGACGCACGCTCATTGCGACTGTACTATGACTGGCAGCCAGACTATACGCTCGACAAAGTGATTGAAATGCTCAACAATTTCGAGTCGTTCACAATTCAACGCGAGGGAAATAAACTGATTGTTGAATCATCAAGCGCACAGGAGGACAAGCAATGAAGATACTATTGACAATCATCTTGTTGCTTTGTACTCTTGTAAACACAGCCACCGCACAGCGCATCACCCATAACTTCAACAACGCGTCGATGAGCGACGCGCTGAAGTACATCCAGCAACAAACGAGCAAACACAAAGTCATATTTATCTACAACGAGCTTGAGGACTTCAAGGTAACGACATCAGTCAAAGGCAAGTCAGTTCCCGATGCCATCAAGCAAGTCATCGGCTTCTACCCAATCCGCATGACGCAAAGCGGAAACAACGAGATCTATGTTGAATGTACCTACAAGACCGACCGTCACCTCACCGGCTGGATTGTTGACGAGAACGGTTTGCCGTTGCCCTACGCCAATATATCTATTCTCAATCCTTCAGACTCGACCTATGTCACGGGCGGATTGAGCAACGAGAGTGGGGTGTTCGTTATTCCACTCGACCAACCACGAGTAATAGCCAAGTTCAGCTACATCGGCTATAAGCCCGTTTACAAACTGTGTTCACGCGAGAATATAGGCACTATTCAGTTGCAGATTGAGGCAACGAAGCTTAGAGAAGTCCAAGTTAAAGGCGAGCGGCCAATCATAAAGACTGAGAGCGGGCACTTAACCTATAATATGCCTATCTTGCTGGAAATTCTTCCTGCCGACGATGCATACGAAGCTGTGACGAGAATTCCCGGTGTGGCGGACACTGGGAACGGACTTAGTTTTACAGGGCGTTCTGTAACCCTAATCATCAATGGGAAACCGACAACACTTAATGAGGAACAAATCATAGAGCGACTGAAGCAGATGCCGGCATCACAACTGGCTAAAGCCGAAGTAATGCCATCGGCACCTGCAAAATTTCATGTTCGTGGCATGGCAATCAACATTATCACAAAAGATTTTACCGGAACGAACCAATTATCAGGACAACTGATGGCGGGTTGGCAACAGAGCAAGTATGGCACAGGATATGCGGGAGGCAGCCTCATCTACAATCATGGGAAACTGAGTATTGATGCCTCTTACAAGTTCACCGACGGCATCGGCTATGGACAAGTGGAACACGAGGCCAACCATCCGTTAGGTGACGAGCGTATTGCCTACAGCGACAAAACTCGCAACCGCAGTGACGGAATTGACCACGAATACCGCATCGGCATGGACTATGCCATCGCCAACGGCCATCGATTGAGTCTTGCTTATACAGGACAATGGAACTCGACACGTTCCACAAACACCACTACTGGCACAGCTCAGTCCACACAGCGTTCCAAACAGCACGAATATTTGCATAATGTTGATGCCAATTATTCCGCGCCCTTCGGACTGCAACTCGGAGTCTCATATACCAATTATCAAGAGCCTCGCACGCAAGCCCTTGAAGGCAAGCTGTATGACATCAGCCGCAATCTCTATGTCGATAGTCGTCAAAAGGTAGGCAAGTGGCTCTTTACTGCCGACCAATCCCACTCGTTGCCGAAAGGATGGGAATTGAACTATGGCGGCAAGGCTCAGTTCGCCAACAACAATAGCTATCAGACGACTCTTGATGAGAATGGTCATCCGCTTCCCGATGCCACGTCACATGTTGACTATGACGAGCGAATCCTGAACGCATACATCGGAGTGAGTAAACAGATTGGAGAGTCACTGAACATTGACGCTTCAGTGACAACCGAGCAATACCACGCCACCAAATGGAACGAGTGGCGTGTCTATCCTCAGTTCAACGCCATGTGGAACATCAATGCCAAGAATATGCTCAACCTCTCGTTCAGTAGTCAGGCCATTTATCCCAGCTACTGGAGCACTATGAGCAGTATCTACTATGCCTCGGGTTATACTGAGATTTGGGGCAATCCCGATTTAAAGCCGATGTCAAAATATGACCTCAACCTGATGTGGATGCTGAACCGAAAATACACATTCACAGCTTTTGCCATGTTTGAACCGGATTACTTTGTGCAGATGGCTTACCAGCTCGCCGACCGCATGGCAGTCGTGATGAAGGAGACCAACTTTGACTATTCCAACTATTACGGTCTGCAAGCATCGGCACAATTCGGCATCGGCAGTTGGTTCAGCGGCAACGTCAGTGCCACAGCAGTCTACCGTCACGACAAGAGCGATAATTTCTTCGACCTGCCCATTAAACGCACCTGTTTGTCCGGTATTTTGGGCGGAACGGTTGCCTTCAAACCATTTTCACGGCACAATATCCAGCTCATCCTTAATCCTTTCTTTCAGACTAAGGCCATTCAGGGAGTTTATGACATCGACCCATTGCTTAAGCTCGATGCCACACTACGCTACACCTCTGACAACGGCAAGTGGAGTATAGTAGCAAAAGGAGAAAACATCCTTAATGCCCATATAAACACGCATTCTCACATTGGCAATCAAGACTATGCCATGCGAGTTTGGATGCCTTACACCAAATATTCGCTGACTTTCATCTACCGCATCGGCAACTTCAAAGAGAAGAAAAAGAAAGAGGTGGATACCTCACGCATGGGTTATTAATTACACAGTAAACAACTCAATAACAACTCAGCCGTGGGCACACCCGTGCCTCGGCTGAGTAATTCCTTGTCTTTTAGAAAACGGGTATAGCTCCATAATTTTGCAATGAAATTTGCGAAGGTGCGCTGCGCCTCAGCAAACTTCAAACCAGTTTGGGTTTGCTTTCGACTTGCAGCACCTTTGCGGTGAGAAAATCGCAGAATTATGGAGTTAAATTTTTCATCAGTAGAAACAATCCCCAACTTGAACGCTTCGGCAGCGTTCCAAGTGGATTCGGGCAAGGTGTTCAAGGAAGACTGCGACATCGTGCCTACCGTCATCGACAAGTCGCTGTCCTATATGCCGTGGGGCGGCGACAACGCCATGCCCTACAATATCCTCAAACTCATTGAGGACGATGAGACACTTTCCACCTGCCAGCAGTTCAACGCCGAGGTGTGCTACGGCAGCGGCTTGCAGTATGACACCGACGAGTGCGGCGCGGCGGTCAAGCAGCAGGTCGAGGACTTCCTGCTCGACAACGCCTTGCCGTCCTATTTCCTCGGTGTGTGCCAGGACTTCAAGCACTTCGGCTTCTGCGTGAGTGTAATTATCCTCAATGCCGACGGCACGAAGATTGTGCGGCTGCTGCGCAAGGAGGCTTGCTATTGCCGACTCACCCCTGCGGAGCGAGACGGCAGCATACGCCACATCCTATACGCCAACTGGCGGCAGTCCGTCAGCCGACGCGAGGACATCGAGGTCATTGACTTGCTCGACATCAACACGCCGTGGCGCGACCTCGCCATTCGGCTCGGACGCATCGCCGGCGATGACGGGCGCAGACGGGTGCGCACCAAGTCGCGCAAGTTCGCCGTGCTGACCCGTGTCCCCACACCCGACAGCACTTACTATCCCATTCCCTACTATGCCTCGCTGTTCCGTGGCAAGTGGTACAACATCAAGCAGCTCATCGGCATGGCGAAAGAGGCGAAGTTGAAGAACAACGCCCCCATCAAGTACCAAATCGAAATCTCCAACAAATATTGGGATTCGATTTTCAAGGCCGAGGGCATCACCGACCGCCACCAGCAGCAGAAACGCATCGTGCGTGAGAAGCAGCAGATCCTCGACTTCCTCACCGGCGTTGAGAACGCTGGCAAGGTGTGGTTCTCGACGTTCTACGTCGCTCCCACAGGCGAGGTGCAGCACGAGGTCGTCATCAACAAGATTAGATAATCTGCTCACGCTCGGCAATGCTCAAGCAAGCTTGGCACTGCACTCGCTCAATCGCAGATTTGACTCCGACACCAAAGAGGGCGGCGACTGGTCAACCGACATTCAGGAAGCCGTCAATATGTTCTGCTTCACTATGCGCGTGCATAGCAACCTTGTCGGCAGTGTGCCGGGCAAGTCGCAGACCAACAACAGCGGCAGTGACAAACGCGAACTCTACACCATCGCCCAGGCCCTGCAAAAGCCGTATCACGATTTGTTGTTCACCGTCCATCAAATGATTATCCGTTTCAACGGCTGGCAGGGCTGCAAAGTCTATGTGCCGTTCATACAGCTCACCACCTTGAATGAGCACATGGATGCAAAACAGGTGACGATAGTAGGCAACGAGTAGATTTTTGCTAATTATTTGACTTGAATCAGACTCAGTGAAAGAAATAATGATTACCTTTGTAGCGAAGTAACTGGTAAAATCATTAGCACATGGCTGATATTATCATTCAAAATATCTCGGAATCAGATTATAGTGCAATTCTGCGACAGGCTGTCGCAGTTATTGATAAAACAAGAGCTATTGTCGCTAAAAATGTTTGTGCGACAATAGGTGCGGCTCATTGGGAATTGGGCAAACTACTTCATGAACAAAAGATTGAAAGCAAACATGGTAGCAGCGTTGTCAATCGCTTGTCATTAGACCTGAAAGAACGTTATCCTCAAATGGGAATGTCTCCCCGTAACTTATGGGATATGAAGAAGTTCTATGAACGATTTTGCAACAGTAACTCAAAACTGCGACAGGCTGTTGCACTTTTGCCCTGGGGACACACTTTGAAACTAATGCAAAAGTTCGGAAATGACGATGATGCCATCTTTTATTATGCTCAAGAAATCATTGCAAAAGGTTGGAGCAGAGACTTGTTAATAAGTGCCATAAATATGCAAATGCACTTGAGAAAGAGAGAGCCAATTGATAATAATTTTAACCTAACATTACCCGAAGCCCAATCGCAGCTTGCAAATGAGGTCTTTCGTAGCGGATATAATCTTGGTTTTCTTGGTGTAAAGAATCCAATTCTTGAAACAGAGCTAGAAGCGAGACTCGTCAATAAAGTCAAACAATTCCTGCTTGAATTGGGGCGCGGATTCACTTACATTGGCAATCAGCACGAACTCGAATACAATGGCAAAGTCAGTCGAGTTGATTTGTTACTTTATCATCGAGGGCTCAGATGCCTCGTGGCTTTTGACCTCAAGATTGGTGAATTCAAGCCCGAATATGCAGGCAAGATGAATTACTATCTATCATTGCTTGACCGTCTTGAGCGGCAAGATGATGAAAATCGCTCAATAGGCATTATCCTTTGCGCCGAGAAAGACAAAGTTGAAGTTGAGTTGGCTCTTGAGGATATGGGCAAACCTATTGGTGTTGCAGATTATCATCTGATTATTCCACAGGAAGAACTTAAACGCGTAGTTGCAGATGAAGTTGAGGCGTTCGGAAATGAATTGCCTTACCGAACCAAATTGCCCTTGCTGGATAGCGAACTAAACAACGAAGATTAGTAAAACGATAACAGAAACCTATTGAAATGAAGCAGCTTAGGCCAGCACTCCTCGTTGTAGTTTTATTAGTATCACTAACTACGTATGCCCAAACCGAGGTTAGCGAGCAAATTTCATTGTCGAAAGGAAATGAATTGTCTTCGACAAATTTGAAGCAGTCATTGCCTAATGATTCTTTGCTGATTAATGATATTCCAGGTTCCAAATTCATGGGCATTGACGTTGCTGAACTATATACACCAACACCAAAGTACACAATACCCGCAAACGTATCAACCGAATTTAGATACTGCGAACCACCAAAATCGCAATTGCTTTACAACCGCTCATTAGACTTCTCAATGCCCTCAATTAACTTGTGGAGAGGTGCAAATTTATCATTCTATGGCAATATAAATCAGCGTCCAGGACTAATGGATGTGGCGTATGGAGCAGCAACCTATTATCAAAATATAGGAAAATGGCAATTATCAGCTTCAATGATTGCCCACAAATATTGGATGCCAATGCAAAAACAACTTGTCACGCAATATGGCATTGGAGGCACGCTGGGCTTTCAGATCAACAGCAATATCTCCCTGCATGGTTACGGATATTATTACACTTCGAATCCCTTGGTTGGTCCCGCTTATGCTCCTTATGTAAACACATCATCTTATGGCGGATATGCTACTATCAGATTCAATGAGCGTTTTTATACTGATGTGGGTGTCAACCGCTACATCAATCCGATGACAGGGAGATGGACGACATCGCCAATTGTTACTCCATATGTTAAAGTAGGGAAAGTCGAGATAGGATTACCGGTAGGTGAATTAATAAAGACCGCCTTTGGAGACGATAGAGACCGCCCTATGCGATACATAGAAACAAACAAATCTCGCCCAAAGAGAAAATAATAGACATCAGCTTGTCTTTTACATCTTACAGCGGTTGGTTTACTTTTGCAATGTAAATCAACCGCTAATCTTATTCTATTATGACAAAACTTATCACATCTGATACGCAGTTGCGCAGATACCTGCCCAACGCTTTTGCCACGGCGAGAGGCGAAACGCCTTTCTTTGACCGCTTGCTGCCGTGGCTGGAGACCGCCGAGCGGTGGGTGGTCGGGCAGTTTGTCGGCGACGACTTCCTGCCGACGCTGCTTGCGCTCGATGAGGACGAGCCGCTGCGCATCACCGCGACCCTCGTTGTGGTCAACGAGGCGTTTATGCGTGCCGTGCCGAGCCTCGACCTTGTGCTCACGCCCAACGGCTTCGGCATCGTGAGTAACCAGAACGTCGCTCCGGCGAGCCGTGACCGTGTGGCACGGCTTATCGCCTCGCTCGAAGCCAACCGCGACAACTGCATCGAGCAGTTGGTGCGCTACCTGCACGCCAACGGTGAGTGGGTGACCGGCAGCGCAAGGCGGTGGTTCGCCGCGACGCTCTTTCCCAACATCGACCTCGCCAACCTGTGCGGCTTCACCGAGCATCGCTGGGCGAACTATCTGGGCTTGCGCTCAAAGGCTATCGACGTGGAGCAGCGCATCGCCGAGGAGTACATTTCAACGGAACAACTCGCCGTGTTCCGCCGGGAGGTGATGTCACTCTTTGACGACATGACCCTCACGGTCATGCAGCACGCTCGCGTCACCGAGCAACTGCGCCAAATCGTGGTCAATGTCTTGCAGGGCAACCTGCTCAATACGCAGTCGCTGCGCGACATCGTGGACTATATGCGCAAGCACGAACAACAGTTCCAAGAGTTCCGGCACTCACGCACCTACAAACTCTTTGAACCACCGATATTTGAGAATAAAAAGAAATATCATGGCTACTTCTTCTAATCCCGAAACAGTCAATATCGACTTGAAACTTCCCAAGAAATGGGAAGATTTATCGGACAAGCAACTTCGGTACGTTTTCGCCTTGCTGTCGCAGGGCTTCACCGCTACCGAGGTCAAGACCTATTGCCTGTGCCGGTGGGCAGGGCTGAAAGTCCTGCACCGCTACGGCAATGTCTGGGCGTGCAAGCATGACGGCTTGCAGTTCGTTCTCGCTGCCGAGCAGGTGGAACGAGCCACCCATGCGCTCGACTGGCTCGACACGCTGCCGACACTGCCCGTCAGGCTCGCTAAAATCGGCTCGCACCGTGCAGTGGACGCGCAGTTTCAAGGCGTGCCGTTTGAGACGTTCATCGTGTGCGACAACCTCTATCAAGGTTATCTCGCCACCAAGCAGGACAACCTGCTCGATGAACTGGCGGCACACTTGTATCAGACACAGCGTATCAAACTCACTGATGCCGAGCGCGTCAGCGTGTTCTACTGGTTCGCTTCGCTCAAAACCTTTTTCGCGAAGGTGTTCAAGCACTTCTTTCAGCCGGTCGCGGGCGCAAGCGGTGCCGACGGCAACATGATTGAGCACGGCGGTTCGCAGTATGAAATGCTGCAAAACGCCGTCAACGCTCAAATCCGTGCTTTGACAAAAGGCGACATCACCAAAGAGAGCGAGGTGCTTTCGCTCGACACATGGCGCGCGCTTACTGAGCTGAACGCTCAGGCGCGCGAATACGCAGAAATTTCCGCGAAATTTCCGCGTGGTGTATAGTTTATGGTGTATAGTTTATAGATGCGCCATGTGCTACTCGCTCTTTTCGATGCTGTTTCGCAGACCGCTCAGCATCTTCGCCTCAGTATAGAACAGAGGTCGCAACGGCTTAATATCATCTTCGGTGATATAACCCAATTCAACTGCAACCAACAACTGACAATAAACTTCCATCAATGAGCCATAAGCTATTTCAAGAAAATGTATCTTATCGTTTTTGTGCGTGCGCCCGCTGCCTTCCGCAATGTTTGAAGGCACTGAGACGATGGCGCGACGCAGTTGGTCACATAACGCATAGCGTTCTTCGTTTGGGAATTTGGCCACCAATCGGTAAACCATCTTCACCATATCTTTTGCTTGCTGCCACACAGCAAGTTTCTCAAATTGGAATTCCATATAATCTAAAATTTTGCTTGCAAAATTACTCAATAAACAATAACCTATACACTATAAACCAATTTTTCAATGAAAAATTACAATTGGAACGCCACAGAGTTTTTTGAACACCTCACCGCAACCAACCGCCTCGCAAAAAGTGAGGGGTTCACCTTTTGCCAAGTCAGCGGATTGGACGGCTTCGAGGAGGCACTTGACAATATGCAGCAAAGCCTCGCATTTGTCTGCGTGAGCGACATCGCCAACGGCTACACCGAACTGCACAACACGCCTCGCACGCGCCGCGTCAAGACAATCTTCATGGCTATGCGCCACAAGATTGACGACATGGCGGCTCGCAACTCCTGCATGGACACCATGCGAGAGTTGTTCCGGCAGTTCATGTCGCTGCTTATTCTGGAAAAAACCAAGTTGGAGGAGCAGTGCATCTACCTCGACCCTCGAATATCGTTCAACGAAATTGACCGTTACTTCTTCACAGGCACAGCCTGCTCGTATTTCCAAATCGCAGTGGACGTGTACACGGATTTGCGATTTAATCCCAATGAGTGGGATTAAACTCAAATCTTCTCCACTGCGGTTTGGAAAGAACAGTGATGAGAGAACAGTGAACAGTGATTACTGCGGCAGCTGAGCCACTTTGCTTGCTCGAAGCCCACTAATCAGCTTGGAAGTGCTGAAACAGAACTTCTTCACTTCGTTAAACTCATCACCTGTGATGTAGCCGAGGTCTACCGCAATTTGGAGTTGGCAGTATACCTCCATGACTGAGCCATAGGCGATTTCAAAGAAATGAATTTGTTCTTTCAACGCCATCCTACCATTGCCTTCGGCAATGTTTGACGGAATAGAAATTACCGCCCTCCGCAGTTGGTCGCACAAGGCGTAACGTTCCTCTATTGGGAACTTTTTCAGCAGTTTATAGACCTCTATAACCAGATTGCGCGACTCCTGCCACGCGTTCAATCTTTCGAATCCGTATTCCATATTCACAGTTTTTTGACTGCAAAAATAGTAATTTTCACTGTTCTCTGTTCACTAATCACTCATCATTTTTTTCTATGACGAAAGAGATAAGCGAAGCGCAAGCGCTTGAGGAAAGAAAAAAATTTGTTGACGGCTTCAATGACACCATGCTAAAAATATGGCAGGAGCAAATCACTTTGCTCGGTGTCATTGATACCGGGGCACTGCTGGCATCGCCAAAGGCGTTGCCGGTGCGTGCCGACGGACGCTTCTTCGAGGTGGGTCTTACGCAGACCTTCCTCGAATACGGCTTGTGGCAGGACTACGGCACTGGGCGAGAAACGCCTCGTGGAAACTCCGGCGACCTCGGCCGTGCCAAAAAGCGCATACGCCGCCGCTGGTTCAGCCGCAAGTATTACGCTTCGGTAATGAACCTCAAAGAGTTTTTTGAATCCAACATCGGACGCTCCTTCACGGGCATCATAGCAGATTTTGCCCGAAATGTTAATAATCGGACGCAAAGTGGCTCTATGTGAGCAAAATGTTTTACCTTTGCATTATGGAAGACAATAAGAGTATTATAAAGGCACAAGATAACCAAGTGTTGCCCACGCAATTAGTTGACGATGTCAAGCTGATTGTGGAGCGAGGATTGCGTGAAGCATACCATAGCGTAAACTCAATTTCAATACTGACCTATTGGAATGTGGGCAAACGCATTGTTGAGGAAGAACAGCACGGTGCAAGCCGTGCCGAATACGGCACATATCTTATGAAAGGTTTAGCTGCAATCGTTCAACCGCTTTATGGCGCAGCTTATTCATTGAGAAACCTGCAATATATGCGTCAATTCTATTTGTCTTTCAAGGACTTGGAGATTGTGAACACGCGTGTTCACAATCTGTCATGGTCGCATTATCGCATGTTGCTTCGTGTCCCTGACGAGAATGCTCGCTATTGGTATCTGCGCGAGGCTTCAGAGGAGATGTGGAGCGTGCGCACATTGAGTCGCAACATCGGTTCGCAATACTATTATCGTATGCTGCAATCACCCAAGAAAGACAAGGTAATAGCAGAAATGCATTCACTCTCTCAACCTCTACAACAAGATAGAGACGAGATTGTCAAGAACCCTGTTGTTGCTGAATTTCTTGGTTTGGAGAATACTGACTACACCGAAAGTGACCTTGAGCAAGCGATTATAGACCATCTGCAAAAGTTTATCATGGAAATGGGGCGTGGGTTCGCCTTGGTTGGTCGTCAAAAGCGTATTGTTACAGAGACTGCCAATTATTACATTGACCTTGTATTCTACAATTACGACTTGCAATGTTTCTTCTTGATAGACCTCAAAACCACGACAATAACTCATCAGGATGTCGGGCAGATGGATATGTATGTCAGAATGTTTGATGAGGTAAATAAGAAACGAATTCATAATCCGACAATAGGTATCATCCTTTGTGCCGAAACCGACCAGGATATAGCAAAATACTCGGTTCTGAACGATAATGACAGATTGATAGCCGCCAAATACCTCACCTATCTGCCATCGGAAGATGTGCTCAGACGTGAGATTGAGCAGCAAAAAGAGATTTTCTATCTGCAACATAATAAGTCCAATGAGGACATCATCGAACAATGAGACATGCAACAAACGCGGCTATGCTTTTTGACCAAATAGTTGCTGAAACACCACCGGCATTGAAAAAGCAGCTTGACATGTCATTTGCCATTGCCGACAAATTAGATGCGACCCTCAAAGAGAGGGGGATGACGCAAAAGGAGTTTGCCCACATGATAGGGCACACTCAGGCCGAAGTGTCGCGCTGGCTGAGCGGCACGCACAACTTCACGCTTGCCACGCTCGCCAAAATATCGGTGGCGCTGGGAGTGAATTTATTCACGGTATAGAACAGTTTTCTACAGATAACAAATGGCCGATAATACTGCGAAAGGTATGCTCGGCTTTTTGTGTTATCATTGCAGAAGTGCTGCTTTGAGTAGTTTTACGCCATACTCTTATTATATTATAGAAAACAATCAGAAATGTGCTGAGTTTCAGAAAATTCACTTATCTTTGCGATTGTTAGGGGCTCGTTCTTTGGGTGTAACCGGATTCTTCCTTTGTGATGAGCTATCATATTAATTCTTAGAATCCGACAAATGATGATATGGAAGAGAGCAATCAACAAATTGAACAGTTCCGCTTCAATCAAGAAATGATGACAGATACCAAGCCAAGCCGCAGGGGTTGGATGGTTGTCCCCCTATTTTTCATTCTTGCCCTTTGCGCATTCTTTGCTTTCAAGGCAGGTGCGCAAACACTCACCTTCGCCGACCGCAACGTGGAGCGGCGCGCGCTACTCAATGGCGACATCGACGGCGACGGACTAATCTCTCGCACCGAAGCCGACTCGCTCAAGTTGCTGAATCTCACGCAATATCGCACCGACATGTTTGAGGTGAGCACCTACGAAGACCTTGCCTTGTTTCCTAACCTTGTGTCCTCAAAGGGACGGTTCTTTTGAGGACATTGCCGAAGTGCCGTCAAAGTAGACCGACGAAAGAGTCGCC
>CALAVD010000054.1 GCA_937892085.1 uncultured Prevotellaceae bacterium | reverse complement strand
CCGAGCAAATCTCGGTGAACAACACCAACATTGGAGCCTACGAGATGGTGAAGCTACAGATGCAGTTGCTTGAGGAAATATCGGGAGTGACAGGTGCCCTGCAAGGGAAAACGACGGTGGCAGGCAACAGTGCCACGCTGTACCAGAATGAGACTGCCAACGCTGTGATAGCCCTGAGCGACATCTTTGGCACCTTCTCCAACTGGCGCCAAAACCGCGACAAGAAAATCGCGGGGCTGTGATTTTGGGTGAGAGGTGAGAGGGGAGAGGTGAGAGGGGAGAGGGGAGAGGGGAGAGGGAAGAGGGAAGAGGGGAGAGGTGATGAGAGCTGAGAGGTGATGAGAGCTGAGAGGTCTTAGTTATTCCTATCAATCCTATCAATCCTATCAATCCTATCAATCCTATCAATCCTATCAATTCCTATCAATCCTATCAATCCTATCAACCCAATCAATTCCTATCAATTCCTATCAATTCCTATCAATCCTATCAATTCCTATCTATGTGATAAAATAACATTGCGCGCTATGCGGGTGTAGCATTTACTTTGCGGCGAGTTTAACTGTGAATTATTAACTATTAACTGCCATGAAGTATTTTTCTATCGCGGAGCTGACGCGCTCCACTACTGCCCAGCTGCGGGGCATCGACAACACACCGTCGCAGCAGGTAATCAACAACCTCACCGCTCTTGTAGAAAATGTCCTCGACCCGCTGCGCGAGGCGTGGGGTGCTCCCATCCATGTGAATAGCGGCTATCGCTGCCCAGCTCTCAACAAGGCGGTGGGTGGCGTGCCGGCGAGTCAGCACCTGGTGGGCGAGGCTGCCGACATCACCGTTGGCTCAAAAGCCAAGAACCAGCAGCTTTATGCGTTGCTTCGCCAACTCGACCTGCCCGTTGACCAAGCTATCAACGAGCACGACTTCAGCTGGATTCACGTGAGTTACGGTCCTCGTCACCGCCGCAAGTATTTTGCAATTAGATGAAGCTAAAAATTATTTTATGAACACAATAACTCAAAACCAAGAAATTCTGCATGATGCCTTTAGGGCATGGAGCCAGGGTAGCTCACTGCGGAACAGGAGGCTACGCAACAAGCGATTTACCTATGGCGACCAGTGGAGCGACACGTTCACCACCATCGACGGAACAACTCGCTCAGAATATGAGGTGTATCTTGAAGGGGGTACCAAACCTGTGACCAATAACCTCATACGACAGATGGTGAAGACCATCGTGGGGCGCTACCGCTCGGAGTTTATCAACAATCAGCACATCGCCGACAAGAATGTGGAGAGTGTGCATCGTCACAATCAGCTCGATGAACTCGACAGCCGTGCTTTCGAGGAGTTTCTGATTTCGGGCACTACAGTGCAGCGCATCGACATCGTCCGTGACCTGTGGCAACAGCAGGTGGCAGTGAGCAATGTGAATGTCAACAGCTTCTTTGTCAATCAGTTTAACGACCCGTTAGGGCGAGACTGCGACATGGTGGGACAGCTCCACGACATGACTATGGCACAGCTGCTGCAACGGGTGGCTGGCGGCTCTCGCAGCAAGGCGGGCTGGGTGCGCCGCCTCTATAGTAACGACAGCCGTGGCCGCACCCTCGACTTCACTCACGCCATAGGTGCCGACTCGCATCAGGGAGCGTCGTTCTGGATGCCCAGCGATTCCGGCAAGTGCCGCGCCATTGAGGTGTGGACACGCGAGAGCCGCGAGGTGACGCTATGCCACGACAAGACTACAGCACAGGTGTGGCTGCTGCCGCCAAGCGCCAAAGTGAAAACCGATAACGTGGTCACTCGCTGGGACATCGCCACGATGTGGCACTGCCGCTGGTTCTCGCCAATGGGCGACCTGCTTGCCGAGTGGGACTCTCCCTGGGCTCACGGCTCGCACCCCTTTGTGATGAAATTTTATCCGCTCACCGATGGCGAGGTACATTCTTTCGTGGAGGACATTATAGACCAGCAAAAGTCGGTGAACCAGATTATTACCCTCATCAACAACGTCATGATGGCGAGTGCCAAAGGCGTGTTGGTGTTCCCCGAGACGGCGCTGCCCGACGGCTTCACCTGGGAGGATGTGAGGAAGGTGTGGCGCAACTGCAACGGCATTCTGCCCTATAACCCTAACTATGGCGACAATAAACCCGAGCAAATCTCGGTGAACAACACCAACATTGGAGCCTACGAGATGGTGAAGCT
>CALAVD010000053.1 GCA_937892085.1 uncultured Prevotellaceae bacterium | reverse complement strand
GATCTCTCAAGTTAATTTATAGAACCCACCTTAAAAAAGAATTTTTAAATAATTAGCATAAAATTTTGCCGTTTGGATAATAATGTTTAGCTTTGTGAGGTGAAAAAGAAGAAATATTGAATTACCCTCTAACAGTCTCTACTATGAAACAGTTTTTTATTATCCAGAACAATCAGAATGTAGGGCCCATGCCCGCTGATCAGCTGGTGCAACATGGGTTAGGACCCAACTCAATGGTGTGGACCGAAGGGATGGCAAATTGGACTCCCGCAAGCCAAGTGCCCGAACTGGCGCAATATTTAGCACCAGCACAGCCCGCTGCCCCTGTGCCTCCAGCAGCACCCGTTCCTCCCGCCTCACCGGCACAGCCCCAGTATGCTCCCCAGCAACCCTATCAGCAGCCTGCCCAGCAGCCCTATCAGCAATCAGGCCAGCAACCCGTTCAGCCAGCCCCTAATCCCTTGGCCAACATGGACACCCAAGGCATTTTCAAGCTGATTTTGTTCCTCGTGCTGGCTTACACTGCCATTACAGGCTTGATTACTTTTATCCGTTCTTTCGATTTGCTTGATGTGCATAAAGGCACAGCCCCCGGACTCTTCATGCTCTTTAGTTCACTATTCATCATCGGCATTTGTGTTGTGATAATCTTGCGCATTATCAAGAATGAGAAATTTGGGTTCCTGGCACTAGGGTTCTTTGTGCTATCCTTCATCTTTGGATTGCTCAACATGATACTCATAGCCTCCGCCTCAACGTTTATCATGCCATTTATCGCCGGCATTCTGGGCATTGTGTGCACGTTGCTTGCCATCATGCCAATGGATAAGATAGGCGATCCAAACAGCTACAAATCACTCCTGGCGGAAGCTAACCAAATCGACTACATCCTGCTGGGTGTATATGCCGTGCTTATGATAGGCGTCCTGGTTTTCTTCAAAATTATGATAAAAGGAATGTTCAGGCTATAGGACAGCTTTTTGACATAACATAATTCAGGGACAACGCCACGCGGCGCTGCCCCTGATTCTTTTTTCATGACAGTGATGTCTTGTAGAGTGGTAGAGAACTTACATGTCCACCGGTGTGCTGCTCACTTGGGTGATTTTGTAAGCGCCATCGGCACCTTCCACCTTAATGTAGCACTTGAACCCCTTAGAGTCGCTCACTTCAAAGCCATTCTTTCCATAACGCTTGATGTTGAAATCTTGTGGAGTAACACCTTCGGAATCGTCGGTGCGGCCAGTGATTTTCGACCAGTCATAGCCCTCGGCATCGGTTATTTGCTCTAATGCAGCAGGGGCAAACTTAGTTTTCACATAAGGGAAATGTGCTCCGTTATAGATGTTTCCGTTGAAAACATACTGATGATAGAAATTCTGGAGAAAAGCCATCTCGAGGTCGGACACGTCACCGTTTTCCAAGCGATTGGCTTCGCCGGCGGTGTACATGCCTTGATCCACCTTCATGTCTTGACCATTGCTTTTAACGGTCTTTGTAGTCTGGGCTTTAGCCTTTTTTACCTGACGTTTCTTAACCTTGGCACTGCCATCAACCGCGGTACCCATCAACAATGCTACAATTGCAGCAACGAATAAAATCTTCTTCATAGTAAACGATCGTTTTATGTAATTAAAAAAAAAGTTTATAGCAATTTGACAAATAAAATGTTGTAAAGTTTAATCGCTCACGACCACATTCCTCGTCCCACCTCTCACCTTTCACAACACAAACCACAGGCTGGTGTCGTAACGAGGCAAGGCATAGACCTGCACTGCCTTGCAGCGAGAGTCGGGAGAGTTGGAACCATCGCCCACGCTCACGCCCCGCTGCTCAAGAGCCGTTGTCATGGTGTGCACAGCAATCTCCGGTTTGTTGTTGTCGTTGCTCAAGTGGCACAAGAACACCCATTTCAGCCCCTCGTGGTAGTGAGATGCCACATACTCTGCCGCCACCGTGTTGTCGAGATGTCCTTTCTCGCCCCTAACTCGAGCTTTCAGATACTCAGGATAGCGCCCGCTGTCAAGCATGTGACGGTCGTAGTTGCTCTCAATCATCAAAAAGTTAGCTTTGCTCATGTAGTAGCTGGCTCTACTGGTAATGACACCCATATCGGTAGCGACGACAAAAGTGTTGTCGCCCACTTCGATGCTGAACCCCATGTTGTCGATGGCGTCGTGCGACGTCTCAAAGGCAGTAAATTTCATGCCTGCAAGAAAGAATGGAATCTCCTTGAAGATGCTCACTTGGTAGTCCTTGATGCGTCCAGAAATGTTGTGATGACGCAGCAGTCCTCCCATGAGCCTCGGGGTGCAATAGATGCGCATATGCTTATTCTCGCGCACCAGTTTGTAGGCATAGCGAATGTGGTCGGCATGGTCATGCGTGAGCAAAATGCCTTTCACCTTGCTAAGGCTAATGCCGTTGGCGGCGAGGTCGTGATACACATGCTGTGGATCAACGCCCGCATCAATCAGCACTCCTCCATTCTCATTACCAAGAAACGCGCAGTTTCCACTGCTTCCGCTTCCAAAACTCACAAAACTCAATCCGCTCCATTGCTCACCATCGTCCAGTGGCATAGCGAGTTGCTCGGCTTGTGAGTTATCATCATCAAAATCGTTGTTGTCGATGGCAAACTTATCAATCCACCGGCTATCGCCAAGCCTCCGCTGGCGATACTTATCATTATTTTTACTCATTTTCGGTTAAAACCGCCGCCCACAAGCCCTCTCACCCGACAATATAGAAACTCTCTATTCTCTAATAGTTCTATATTATTATCAGGAAAGCTATAGTGTGCTTACTTGTAAAGCAAGAAAATCGTTGGCACCTTGTTGAGGTCGGGCAAGTGATTGAGCCACTGCTTCACGCCTCGGGTTAGAATTTTCTCGCCTGGCCCAGTGATGTCGGTGGCAATGCACAACTTAAGGTGTGGCGGCATAGTCTTACAAATCTCGACAACCAATGCATTATTGCGGTAGGGGGTCTCGATGAAAATCTGCGTCTGGTCCTCACGCACAATGCGCTGCTCCATTTCCTTGAGACGGCGCGCGCGTTGCGCTGCGTCGATGGGTAAATAACCTAAAAAAGCGAAACTCTGACCATTGAATCCCGAGCCCATAAGCCCCATAAGGATGCTCGACGGTCCCACAAGCGGCGTCACCTTCAATCCCTTGCTTTGGGCAATAGCCACCACGTCGGCCCCGGGGTCGGCGACGGCGGGACATCCCGCCTCGCTGATGACGCCCATTGGCTCCCCGTTGCTCAGTGCCGTGAGCATTGCCGGAACATCTTCGGGCCTTGTGTGGCGATTCAGTTCATAGAAGGTGAGCGTGTCGATGTCGATGCTGCGGTCACACTTCTTGAGGAAGCGCCTCGCCGACCGCACGTTCTCCACAATAAAATGCCTTATTTCTCTTACAATCAGGACGTTGTGCTGTGGCAACACCATGTCGAGCTCAGCATCACTGAGCCCAACAGGTATCAAATATAGAGCTACCTCTATCAAGGCTTTAACACCTCTATTTTGGTTCCTTAATTACCCAAGAGGACGTTATACACTAATGTGATGTCGCCCGAGGTGATATAGCCGTCACCGTCCTGGTCGCCGTTGACAAGCCCTGTGCTGTCGTTGTTGAGCAAGAAGTTGTAGAGCGCAGTCACATCGGCGGCAGTCACTGTGCCGTCGCCATCCACATCGCCAGGAACAACCACGATTATCTTGCTAAAAATGGCGTTGATTGCCACTGGTGCAGCAGGCATCACAAAAGTGAATTTACCCACTTCCTGACTTGGTGTGGTTGCCACTGCTGTAGAGCCGCTCATCACAGTGAGCGTTTCTAGCTCATATCCTTCATCGGGAGTCACTGTGAGTGTCACAGTTTCACCCTCGGCGGCAGTCTGTTTGTCGGCAACAACTGTGCCATGCTCAATGACATTGCTCACATTCACATCATATTCTACTGACACGATTTCACCGTTATGGTAGATTGTGAAGTCATCGAGATACCCAGCCACAGAGGTCGCACCACCCGTGCACGCCACACGATAGCGCGCAGGCACTTGAACGTTGATAGGATAGTATAGGGTGCTCTTAGTGTTTAATCCGGCAAGCACAGTGGTGTTTCCCATCACGTTTGGCTGAACGGTCCACGTCTGTCCCTGATCGGTTGACATGTAAAGCTGAAGGCTAGCATTAACATTAGTAGGATTATAGAAGTCGAAGGTCACCATATAGGTGTCGTAAGCCACATCGCTGGTCATGGTTGCGGTGCTAGGTTTCTTCATGGCTATAGCCTTTTCTCCATTGCACAATGTGTTGTCGGTAGGAGAAGCAGGAAAACACTTGGCGAGTGTCCAAGTGGCTAAAGAACCCTGGTCAGATATACTTGAGTTATTAGACGTTTTAGGTGTCATGGGTTCAAAGTCTTCAACCTCAGTAACAAATGTGCCATTCAACTTAACGCTAAACTTCACCACATCACCTTCCTCATGGATATTGTAAAGATTATATTGATTGGGCTTGTTACCCCAAGCCATTAAGTTGGCTTTGGTATCGTTGGTGACCATTGCCACTCCACGAGTGCCTGGGAAGGGGTCGGTTGGTGATTGGAATGCCGTAGAGCCACCAGCACGCAACAGTTCGTAGTAAAGACGGTTGGCGTTGCCGTTAGGCGCATTGCCGGTCCACACGCTATTATTGGTAGAGTCCATACGAGCAATAGTCATGCCATGACCTGGAGCGTAGGCATCCCACTTGGTGCTGGTCTGACGGTTGTCGATAAGGAAGACCTCTTTGGTGGTAGGACTCTTGAGGATATAACCCTCGCCAGTGGTGCTTGTTGGGTTGAGAGTATATTCTCCTTCGGCAGTGATGACTTGATAGTTGGCAAAGCCTGTAGAGTAGCGGTCATAGAGACTGTAAGCCACTGGTGTGCGGGCATTGTTCTGGTAGTTGCCGCCAGCCATGAGATCCCATTCACCAGGATGCTGCGCTTCGCCGTTAGTGTCATTGTCATCTTCGTAGGTGTCGTAAAGGTCGGGCAAACCCAACACGTGGCTGAACTCGTGGCAGATGGTGCCGATTCCGTCGAAGATGCCGTTACTCTTGGCATATATATACTCTGCCGAGCAGGCATAGTCGCGGATGTACTTGCCGTCATATTTTGTGTAGGTATAGAAGCTCGAGCGGTGTGGCCAGATGTGATTGGGGCTGCTGGAGTCGCTACTTGATGGAGTGTCGGCGTAGATGAAATACACAAGATCTACCGCACCATTATTGTCGAGGTCATACTGGCTGAAATCAACCGTGGGATTGGCTTTCTGAATAGCACTCATGAAAATGTTGTAGGCATAGTCGCCCTGATCTACAGAGTAGTTCACCTCAAAAGGCCCCACCACGTCGAACTGCGGCACGAAGATGCCGTTGCTGTTGTCATGGAAATAGTCGCGCACACTGCCGGTAAAGCGGCCATAGGGGTTGGAGGTGCCGTCCTCGTTGGTATAGCCAGTGTAATTCTCCTGATTAATCATGTTAGTGTAAAAATCCACAACATCGCTGCGAGTGAAATGCGCGTCTTTAAACTCCACAAGAATCACCAAGCCGCGGAAGTTGTTGTAGTTGATGGTGTTGAGATGTGGCAGGGCGTCACGCTTTGCACGAGCTTTGATGCCCTCTGCCACTTTGCTTTCTGAGCGCAGGTTCTTTCCTGTAGCGGCAAGCCATGCCATGTCGCTTGCCGAGCGCTTCTCGGCATCGCGGGCTATTAACTTACTTGCCACCACCTCGTCGTTAACGAGCGTGCCATAGGTAAAGTAGCCCTGTTCGTTCATGACGATGGTGTAGCCATCGACAGTGGTCGTGTAATGATAGAATTCATCGCCCTTAATTCTCACAGTGAGCTCCTCGCCGTTAGGCTGAGTCACCTTTTGGGGTGTAGGGATCGCTGGCACTGCACTTGCCACCAGGCAAATCAGAGCCATCAAAGTTGTAAAAAATAATTTCTTCATAGATATGGTATTAATTTGTTTATAATTTTCATTTAGTGAAGCAAAGTGCAAATATCGTCATTTTTTTTCAAACGAGCAACATGAGAGGCATCTTTTCGCCTAATTTTGTAATTTTACTCCTTATTTATAGTTGTTGATAGGAAAAATATACTTAACTTTGCACGTTTAAATATAGAACGATTTCACTTAACGAATATTACTGGGATATGCAAGAGATTATTCAAGAGTCGCAATCAAGCAGCAGCGGCAACAAGAAAAAGAGCTTTACCACATCAATACCCATCAAGGCGTTCTTCAATGCATGCCTGCACAACTGGTATTGGTTTGTCATTTCGGCGATAATCTGCACATGCGTCGCATTGCTCAAGAGCAAGTCTGAGCCTAAGCTATATAGCTCATCGGCAACAATCATGCTCACCACCGAGAACAGCAAGCAGGCAGGTAGTCAGGTGCAAATCTTTGGCGACTTGGGAACTAACATGGGAACCAGCGACGTTGGTAACGAGACCCACAAAATCAAGTCCACCAAGCTCATGGAGAACGTGGTAGAACATCTTGGACTGAACATCCAGTATTACGGCAAGGTGTATCTGCGTGAGGTCAACACTTACAAGAGTTCTCCAGTGCAAATCACCCCCATGCGTGAAACAACCTCCAACTATTCCATCTCCATTGCACCTAAGAGCGAAACGAAGTTTGAATTTGCCATCAATGGCAGCAACGATTGGAAAGAGGCTGAATTTGGCAACACGGTAGCCACACCTTACGGTCCCATCGCTGTCAC
Source organism: uncultured Prevotellaceae bacterium (assembly GCA_937892085.1). Lineage (GTDB taxonomy): Bacteria > Bacteroidota > Bacteroidia > Bacteroidales > Muribaculaceae > Sodaliphilus. The sequence continues at coordinate 6,681 of CALAVD010000053.1, read as the reverse complement.
CAAGACCAAGTTGTTCAACACCAATTATGTTGGTTACACTGTGATTGCTAAGGTATATACCGTAAACAGCGCCGCAAAGAAATATATCGGGACCCTAAAGGTTGAGAGAACCGAGAAATGGAGCGATGTGCTCAAACTCTCGTTGGTCACCGACAACAACGAACTTGGCATCGATATCCTCAACGCTCTTATCGTGGCCTATAACCAAGATGCCATCGAAGACAAGAACCGCGTGGCGCGCAACACCGAGGACTTCATCGCCGAGCGCATCGCAGCCATCTCACAAGACCTCAGTGGCGTAGATAGCCGCATCGCACAGCTCAAGTCGGCAAGTGCCAATTCCGCCATGTATGCCGACGCTTCTTCAGGCATTAGATTCCAAGAGAACGCATCCGATGCGAACTTGCAGCTTAGCATAGCCACAAGCATGCAAGGATACATCAATAGCACTGACGACAAAACGCTGCTGCCAAGCAATGTAGGCATTGCCGACGCAGGAATCGAAGGGCAAATCAAGGCATATAACGACAATATGCTCAAATACCAAAAGATAGCATCTACCGCAACAGGCGAGAACCCAGTAATCGCTCAGCTGCAAAGTGAGATGAGCGCACAAAGAGCTAACATTCAAAATTCTATCAACAAATACATAAACAAGCTTAGTGCACAGACTTCTCGGGCGCAAGCGCAAGCCTCAACAGCACAAGCCGGACGACAAGTGATGCCCGAGCATGAAAAGGCTATCATTGAAGTGTCGCGCCAGCAAAATGTGAAAGAGCAACTCTTCCTCTACCTGCTCAACAAGCGCGAGGAGAACGCCCTGCAAATAGCCATCACTGAGCCTAACGCTAAGGTCATCGAGAGTGCCACAGGCAGTGGCTCGCCCATCTCGCCTAACACTTCACGCTTCCTTGCTATAGGATTACTGATTGGTCTGCTCATCCCTGCCGCAATCCTCTATCTGATTTACTGGATCCTGTCGCTCGACACCAAGATTCACTCTCGTCACGATGTGGAAGAAAACTGCAAGGTGCCTATCGTGGGAGAAATTCCAAGCAAGCACACTAACCAGAAGAACGACGAGATTGTCATTTCAGAGAATTCGGTAGATAGGGTTTCGGAGGCGTTGAGAATTGTGAGAGCCAATCTCGACTTTATTGCCGAGGGCAAAGATGGCACAGGCATTGTGATGCAGTTCACCTCTACAAGGCCTGGTGAGGGCAAGAGCTTTATCGCCCTGAACCTCGCTCTTACCTACGCCTATGTGAACAAGAAGGTTGCTGTAGTCGATCTCGACTTGCGTAAGGGTCGATTCTCGGAGTATGCTAAAACCGACACCAACTTGGGTGTCAGCTCGTATCTCTCGGGCAAGATTTCAAACATTGACGACATCATCGTCAAGGGCAGCATTCACGAGAACCTCGACATCGTGCCCCTGGGCGCCATACCTCCCAACCCCACCGGACTGCTGATGAACAAGCACCTTGAGGAGCTTATCAACACTCTGCGTACAAGATATGATTACATCGTCCTCGACACCGTGCCTTACGGCTTGATTGCCGACGCATCGCTAATCAACCGATATGTCGATTTCACCGTTTATGTGATTCGTGACGGATTTATCGACAAGAAGTTCTTGCTCGAACTTGAGAAAGCCAGCGACGATAAGAAACTCAAGAACCTCACCATCGTTATCAATGACGTCAAGATTGGCAAGAAGAACTATGGATACGGAGGTTACAGCTATGGGTATGGCTACGGCTACGAAAACTATGGCTACGGCTATGGCAGTGAAGAATCATCTAAGAAGAAATTCAGCCTCAAGAACTTAAAAAGCAAGATAAAAAAGCATTAACAAGATTTTTGTTGTAACTATCGCTACAACCGTCGCGCACACAGCACCACTACCGACTCTTGCGCGACGGTTGTTTGACGCAACAAGCACCACCACACTTTTTCCCATTTAATATGACCATTCTGAAAGGAAATGACCTGCTAAGCAAAAACCAGTGCAATGCTTTGCGCGGGCTGGCAATTCTCAGCATCATCCTTCACAACTTCTGCCACTGGCTTGATCCCAAAATCGTAATTATTGAAAACGAGTATAACTTCAACCTGTCTCTCGGACAGAGGATGTGGGAATATCTCACTGGCGGAAACATCGATATGTACTTTCCTGTTCAGTTCTTCTCTTTCTTTGGGCATTACGGTATCGCGATCTTTTTGTTCCTCAGCGGCTTTGGATTGGTGAGAAAATATGAAAGCGAGAGGAGCGAGAAAAGTTCGGCCACACAGTTCATCGTTTATCAATGGAAGAAACTTTTCAGGCTTATGTCTCTGGGACTTTTTGTAGGACTTTTCGCACATGCGGTATATGGTGGCATCTACCAAACTGAATGGCTCAAGCACATGATTGCCCAACTGCTGATGGTCATCAACATTCTGCACGAGCCAGCACGTTACATCATGCCTGGACCATACTGGTTCTTCGGATTGATGCTCGAGGTGTATGTGATTTATCGACTTTTAGTTTATCCCACCCACAACATCAAGAAAAAGGAGTGGAAATGGCTGGCATGGTTCATCCCTGTGGCTCTGGTGATAGCGGCTTGGCTCATCCAGGAGCCACTCATAAATCAGCCTGTGCTACTCCGACAATGGCGATACAACGCTGCTGTTGCCATGTTGCCCTTTGCCATCGGTGTGCTGATGGCAAGATATGGCTTTCCGCGCATTCCCAAATGGAGTCTTGCCACAATAGCCCTCACTGCGATTGTGGCGTTGATGCTTGTAAACCTCAACTTTCACGCTTGGCTTTGGGGACATCTCATAGTGATAGCTGGCAGCGTGAGCTTTGTGAAGCTTTTTGAGGCAAGAAAGACCACCCTCCAAGCCCGTCTCGACACCACGATAAAACCATTGGTATGGACTGGAGCATTATCGTCGTGCATCTTTGTGATGCACCCCATCGTCAGGTTGCCTATTTTTATAGATGTGATTTGGAAGCAAGAAATGGAACTTACACCACAATTCTACATGTGGCTCGCTATCTATATCGTCATTACCCTGCTGCTGGCAATGGGCTACAAGTATTACTTGGAACTTTATCCAGCCCCAAAACTCAAGACTAACAGCAGCCATTAAAGGGCTATTTCTCTTTCTTTTTCCCGCTGATGACAGGCTTGAGAATCAAGCTCAAGCCAAAGGTGATGAGCAGATACACAATCAGCATTCCATAGTATCGCCCACCGAAGTTCATGCGGTTAAACATAATTTCCCTGACTGTGGGGTGAACGACAAACAACACTCCCGACATTGCCCCTAACCAGCCAAATATGGTGTCACACAGTTTCACCCTAACGAACAGCTTCACGAGGGCCACCGCAGTGACGATGACAAAGATGGGCATAATAAGCCAACTATAGAAGTTGAACTTGCAAGCTGTCAACAAGATAAATGCCAAGAGGAACCACATCACGCAATAACCCACCTTGTTAAAGGAAAAGGAGTCAGCTTTGAGATGCCGGGCTGCAAGCACTCCCATGCAGAATGGCAATATTGCCAAGAAACAATTCACGCGCAGATACCTTAGCAGTTCACCCTCGGGTTCCAGGAATGCCATTACCACAATAGAGAAAACAGTCAAGGCAATAGCCACTTTATCGCTCCTATTGTAAATAACAAGACGGTAAATCACATACATTTCCATAATCATGCCAAAGAACCAATATGGACCAGGCATGCTCAGCCAGGATGGATTCAGATTACCAACCAACAGGAATTGAAGTATTATGGAATTGCGAACTGATTGTTCAGGGTAGAACAGGAAAAAGACCATCAAAAACAAGGCGAGACCCTTGAGCTGCATGACAAACAGCTTGCTATAATGATTGGTAATAAAAGACTTGACTGAGGTGCCCCTTCCCTTGCCTTTTTCATATTTTAGAGTCAGGCAATAACCACTCAAGAAGATGAACAGCATCACCCCATAAGGGCAATAAAAAGAGATGAAATTAAACGGCAGCTTGGCATTGGGGTGCATCAGGTTTTCGAGAAAACCCTGTACCGAGCTCCACTTGTATTCATACTCATTGTCCTTAAACACGCCCCAAAACCAATGAGTCATATTATCAATCATGATAAACAAAATGGCAAAACCGCGCATGATATTGCACTCAGTGCGGCTCAGAAACGAGCCATCGCTTGTTGCCACACCATCTCTTAAGGGCTGGGTATCTGTTGACATAAAATCACATTTTTATTGGTGGAAAAAACGGCCGCCGCTACTGCGAGGGCTGCCGCTTTGAGTTTTATAGCGTTAGTAACACTCTTATAGCCTGAACGCTATTGGAATGATGCAACGCACGTTAACCTTGGAGTTGCTCACCATGCCCACTGTCCAGGCCGGCATCTTACTGATAACGCGCATCGCTTCGCGATCGAGGCTGTCGTCGCCCGAGCCACGTATCACTTGAATATCAAAGAGTTTGCCATCGGTGCCCACCACAAAGCTGCACAACACGCGTCCCTGCACATGATTGTGGTAAGCATCATAGGGATACTCACGAGTGTTGTTGATAAAGTTTATCATGCTGCGCTCGCCACCAGGGAACTGAGGGCGCACGTCAACGCTCTCGTAATCATATACAAGCATATTATAGCCGCTCTTGTTTGGTGACAAGGGGTTACAAGTGGTGACATTACGCGAAAATTGCGCCGACGCTTCAAAGCACAATGCGCCCACTGTAAAAAACAGCAATAATAATGATAAACTTAAGAGCTTCATAACAGCATTTCCAGTTTGCGTTTGAGCAGGTATCAATTAGTTAGATGATAGCACCATTAGGGGCTTCTTGTCTCATTTTCATTGCAAATATAATGGTGATTTCACAAAAAACAATAACTGCATCACTCCATTTTGGTAATGATTAATAAGGTTTTTGGTTTTTTTACAAAAAGATGCTCTTTTAGGCGACGATGTAAGAAAAATTAAATAATTAATTGTCTCTGTTTCGCATTTATACACCACATTACAAATACTATAATCGATTTTTTGACGTTATAAATAATACCATAATAATATTTAAACAAAACGATGCACAGCATTTCACGACATACAATTCTGATTGTGGCGCTCTTGGCGTGCTATTTTTCGGCTTTCGCGCAAGACGGCACCACAGCCTATCAATTCTTGAACGTGCCAGTATCATCGCATGTCTATGCGCTGGGAGGGCACAACATCACCATTATCGACGACGACATCAACCTCGTGGAGCAGAACCCGGCGCTGCTGGGCAAGGAGTTTGACCACCAGGTGGGGTTGAACTACATGCGCTACATAGGCGGCACCAACTTCATGGGGGCACGCTATGGGCAGGGCGTGGGCGAACACGGAGCGGCAGGGGCCGCCATCCAGTATTTCGGCTACGGCAAGATGAATGCCACCGATGCCAGCGGGGCAATAGTGGGCGATTTCAACGCCAGCGACATGGCATTCACGCTCACCTACTCCCACGACATCAGCGACCGTCTGCGAGGCGGTATCAACCTCAAGTATGTCCACTCCAGCTATGAGACCTATTCGGCTGGTGCTATCGCCGTTGATTTGGGTATCAACTACTACAACCCCGACAACGAGCTGTCCCTTTCGTTTGTGGCTAAGAACCTGGGTGGACAGGTCAAGAAATTCAACGACAAACGCGACAAACTGCCGTGGGATATTCAAATTGGTATTACCAAAGGACTCGGCACTACGCCTTTCAGACTATCGGTAACTGCCTTTAACCTCACTAAATGGAAACTACCATATTACGAGCCTGCCGACAAGAACAACACTTCGAGCGACTTGATTAAAAAGGACAAGTTTGCCAGCAACCTCTTCCGCCACCTCGTCTTCGGCATCGAGTATCTGCCGTCGAGCAACATCTACATCGCCGCCGGCTACAATTACAAGACCCGCACCGACATGAGCACCTACAAGCGCAACTTCCTCTCGGGATTCTCCATTGGCGGCGGCATGAAAGTCAAAGCCTTCGGCTTCGGCGTAGCCTTCGCCCAGCCCCACACCGGCGCCACCACATTCATGCTAAACCTCACCACCTCCATTGGAGAGCTGATGAGGTAATTGATTAAGCAATAAGCAGTAAGTGTTAAGAGCTAAGTTAAGTGTTAAGTAGGAAGTCATGGCCTTTCTTAGCCACTCTTATTACACCCCTATCCACTTCTATTCCAGCTTAAAGTTCACTGGTAGGGTATAGAGCACTCGCACCGGGGCGTGGTCTTCGTTGTAGCCGGGGATGAAGTGCTTCATCTGCTTTACTACACGCATTGCCTCGTTGTCAAGAGCCTTATCTACGCTCTTGAGCACTTCCACGTTGCTAATCGCACCCGATTTCTCTACTACAAACTGCAATACCACGGTTCCCTCGATGCTTTTCTTCTCAGCACTCTTGGGGTACTTGATGTTCTCTGAGAGAAACTTAACAAGCCTATCATTTCCACCAGGGTATTCGGGTGGATACTTGGCTTTCTCAAACTCGACAACGCCGTCGTAGTCGCCTTCCAGCGTTTCATAGCCCTTAGGCTCGGGCTGCACGATGGTTTTCTTAGCCGAGCGCTTGTGCGACCTGCGTTTCTTCTTGGCATCGGCATTAAACCCCGACACGCCCACCGCAAATGCAA
>CALAVD010000052.1 GCA_937892085.1 uncultured Prevotellaceae bacterium | reverse complement strand
CGGTGGGAATATCGTTCTACACTCTTCAAGCAATCAGTTATAGCTTTGACGTTTATAACGGCAAAACTCAGCCCACACGCAATGTGGTGGCATTCTTTGTCTATATCGCTTTTTTCCCACAGTTGGTGGCTGGTCCCATCGAACGAGCGAGAAATCTGCTGCCGCAATTCCTAAAGATAAAGACCTTTGACTATTACAACGCTGTGATTGGCATGCGCCAAATCCTGTGGGGACTGGTAAAGAAACTCGTAATTGCCGACAACCTTGCGGGGTTTGTCGATAACATCATCTACCATCCATCGGTGATGAGTGCCTCCTCTATTGTCATGGCGGCGATTATATTCGCATTCCAGATTTATGCCGATTTCTCGGGATATAGCGACATCGCTATTGGCTCGGCACGACTCTTCAACATCAAGCTGCTGCCCAACTTCAGATTTCCATTCTTCTCGCGAAACATGAAAGAGTTGTGGCAACGGTGGCACATCTCGTTGATGACGTGGCTCAGAGAATACATCTATTTCCCTCTTGGCGGGTCGCGCCGAGGCTGGTGGCGCACCTGCCTTAACATCATGATAGTTTTCGCCATCTCAGGGCTATGGCATGGTGCCGACTGGACTTTTGTTACTTGGGGTAGCGTGAACGGCTTGATGCTGTTGCCTTTTGTATTCCTTAAAAAGAAAACCTTATCGGAACACGCGCGACTTCATGACATTCCCAAATGCCTGCTCACATTTTTGATTTTTGCTCTCATATTCCTGTCTTTCCGCTCACCTAACGTTGCCCACCTTCAAGAGTGCCTCAGCACCTTGCTTCATGGCAGCTACCTCGCTGTGCCTATGGGGCTCTCGGCATTATTCTACATTCTGCCGTTTGTTGTTGTGGAATGGTTGGGGCGCAGGCAGGAATTCCCTCTCATGACACTGAAGATGCCCACCGTCGCACGATGGGCAATCTACTGGGCACTGCTGCTGCTCATAGCTTTCTATGGAGCTAAAGCCGACATTCAATATATTTACTTCCAGTTTTAGCTTGAATGTTATGAGGAACTCCATAAAAAAATTCTGCTTGCGCACCCTGTTGGCCACCTCGCCAGTGATACTTTTCATGGCTTTCTATGCCATCGTTGACCCTTTCCACATTGTGCACCCCATCACTACCGACTCGCAGGGCCGCGACTCACTCATCGTGGGCGTCAATGCCGGTTTCACTTCGATAGAGACTTATAATCTCTACAACGACCAGTATCACTACGACTCATTCATCTTCGGCTCCTCGATGTCACAGAATTTCAAGGCGAGTTACTGGAAGCCTTACCTCGACAGCACCGCCTCAATCCTCCACTTCGATGCCTCAATGGAGACTCTCACAGGCATCATCAGCAAGATGAACTTCCTGGGCAACCACGGCACGACAATAAAAAACGCCTTGATTGTTATTGAGGTTGAAATGCTCGGTCGCAAACCCTCGGAGGATGATATTCTTTACGTCGAACATCCTGCCACCACGGGCACTATGAACTGGTTTCGTGTGCACCCCCTGTTTTTCAACGCTTTCCGTGACTTCAATCAAGTGAGATATGCTCTGTATCCTGGTCGCTATCGGCAAGAAATGCAAAACGAGGGTATCATCGGCGACATCGCACCTGACAGGATCGAGCATCTTAATGAAATGTATTACGGGGAAATAGATTCTATTATAGCCACTTGCCCCGAACGCTTCTTCACTCCCGAGCGACTTGCAAAACGCAAACGCCGGGTGCTGCCCGCGGCAACACCTCCCGCCATCGATGAGGTGGTGGAAGCTCAACTCAAAACTATTAAGGAGATACTTGATAAGAACCACACTAACTATATCATCATCGTGCCGCCACGAGCCACAAATCCTCAACTCAAGTGGCAAGACCTGTGGGTGATGAGAGCCATATTCGGCGAAGACAAGGTTCACGACTTCAGCGGCATTCCTGAGTATGTGGGTGACGAGAAATTATACTACGACAAGGCCGCCCACCTTATCTCGTCGAGATGCAAGGCATTGCTCGACAGCGCTTACTATGAACAAGACCACACCGCCCTCACGAACCCCTATTACCGCTTGAAATTTTGATTCTTGTCAGTAAACACACCTAACCGCAAGGCTTTGATTTCAGAATAAAATGAAAATTGTTTGTAATTGTGATTAATTGTTTGATTAAAAACACTAATTTTGCATAAAATTCATATAAACGATCAACGAAACATGGCATCACAATACAGCTCACAACCGGCGCCAATCGGGGTATTTGACTCAGGATTTGGTGGTCTCTCAATATTGAGGGAGATAAGAAAAGAACTGCCGCAATATGACTACATATTCCTGGGCGACAACGCACGAGCGCCCTACGGCAACCGCTCCTTTCAGCTCGTGTATGAGTTCACCCTGCAAGCCGTTCATCGCCTCTTCGACATGGGTTGCCCATTGG
>CALAVD010000051.1 GCA_937892085.1 uncultured Prevotellaceae bacterium | reverse complement strand
CGCTCTTCCGATCTACGACACATTTTTTATTTAATTAATTTTTAAAAAATAGTACTATTATGAAGAAATTTTTATGTCTTTTTATGAGCGCTGCGTTGCTCTTTTCCTTTAGTGCATGTAATTCTATGAGCAAGACCTTGCAAGGTGGCCTCATTGGTGGTGGCGGTGGTGCCGCCCTTGGTGCAGGCATTGGTGCTTTGATTGGCAAGGGCAAGGGTGCCGCTATTGGTGGCGCTATTGGCGCTGTAGCAGGTGGCGTTGCCGGTACTCTCATTGGCAAGCACATGCAAAAGAAAGCCGATGAGCTGGCAGCTATCGAGGGAGCATCGGTTACTACCGTTACCGACAACAATGGCTATACTGGCATCCAGGTAACCTTCGACTCGGGTATCCTCTTCGACACCAACAAGGCCGACCTCAAGGCTCCCGCAAAGAACGCTTTGACCAACTTTGCCACTTCACTGCGCAACGACCCCAACACCAACGTGCAGATCTTCGGTCACACCGACAACACTGGTTCACGTGAGGTTAACGAGAAACTCTCGCTCAAGCGTGCCAACGCCGTTAGAGACTATCTCCAGAACAGTGGCGTTTCCAGCTATCGCATGGAGACTAAGGGTCTGGCTTACGACTATCCCGTTGCTGACAACAGCACTGCCGAAGGTCGCGCTCAGAACCGCCGTGTAGAGGTTTACATCACTGCCGACGACACAATGATTCAGCAAGCTGAGGCTGGTACTCTCCAATAATTCAGAGAAAACCACGCTATTAGCTCAAGTTAAAAAAGACACGGTCGGCAACCTATCAAGGCGTCCGACCGTGCTTTATAAATGAGCTTCGCTGATTTAAGATTAAAGATTAGAGATTAAAGATTAGGCTTTTAAGCAAGGAACAGTTCTATTATCAATGAAATTTAAACGAATACTTTTTGCCTTGGTTGTGGCATTGTCGGTAGGCGGCACCACAGTTGCACAAGATTTCACAAGCATCGACACGCTCAAGTTCTATGACGCGCTGCGCTTCCGCATGATCAACAAGGGCTGGGACAACACCCTCACCCCCTACACCCGCATCCCTGCCACCCTCAAGGACAGCGTGCGCGAGACGCTGTGGGACCGCGCCAAGAACTCGGCGGGAATAGGCATCCGCTTTGCCACCAACAGCCATTGCGTGGCGGTGCGCTACAACCTGATGAGCAACTTCCACATGGCTCACATGGCCGACACCGGCATCAAGGGCACCGACCTCTATATCCTCGACGATGATGGCGTGTGGCGCTTCGTGAACTGCAACCGCCCCTATCGTGACTACAGCTACAGCGGCGAGGGACCACGCAAGGACTCCATCCAGAGCAAGGTGTATATCGACAAGCTCGACGGACGCTGGCACGAATACATGATTTACCTGCCGCTCTACGACGGCATCAACTGGATGGAGATAGGTGTGGAGCCAAGTGCCGAAATCACACAACCCAAGGTCAACAGCCCCCGCAAGGAGAAGAAGTTTGTCTTTTACGGAACCAGCATCATGCACGGCGGCTGCGCCTCGCGCACCGGCATGGTGGCCACGAGCATCCTCCAGCGCGACCTTGACGTGGAGTGCGTAAACATTGGCTTCAGCGGCGAGGGCAAGATGGACAGTTGCATGGCACGCGCCATGGCGGCAATTCCTCACGTGGAAGCCTACATCCTCGACCCTATCCCCAACTGCACCAAGCTCATGTGCGACACCGTGACCTATGGCTTCGTCAAGACTTTGCGTGACCTGCGCCCCGAGGTGCCCATCTTCATGGTCGAGGGACAGGAGTACAGCTACGAGCGCTTCAGCGGCTACTACAGTCAGTACTTGCCCGAGAAGAATGCGGAGTATCACAAGAACTATCTCAAGCTCAAAGCCGAGAATCCTCGCAACCTCTACTACATCGACCGCGAAGGGCTCTACGGCCCCGACTGCGAAGGCTCGGTTGACGGCATCCACCTCACCGACCTCGGTTTCTACTACTATGCCCAAAAGCTTAAGCCCTATCTGGAGGCCATCCTCAACGGCACCCCAGTGCCCAACCAAGAATAATTCACCATTATTTAAGGTGGGTTCTATAAATTAACTTGAGATGTTTTTGATTTATTTTCGGGCAGATGCGAAGTTAAAGCAGCAGCGGCATAGCGGGCTATGTTGCAAGGATTTAACGAAGCAGATGCCGAAAAGAAACAAAAACAGCCAAGAACCCCTCTCAACATTTTATTAATTTATAGAACCCACCTTAAAGATCACGCTATTATGAAAAAGATACTATCATTGATGCTTCTATTGTGCTGCTGCACCGCTGTTGCCACGGGACAGATGCCTGCCGCTGTGCAACGCAACTTACCCTCAATTATCCAGAATTTCAACATCAATAAATCAAACGACAAGTTGGCCTATTGGTATGCTTTCACCGATGTTGACGGCGATGGCTTCAACGAGTTCTCTGTTGCCGACTATGCTAAGGAACATATTTCCTGTTATAAAGCCGATAGCGATGGCGCTCAGCGCATTCGCACCATCCCCACCGGCGACATCAACTGGCAACCGATGTTCTACATCTACAGCCAAGAGGGGCGCGACGCCAGCCTCGACATCACCCTCAAGCACCGTCCGCTGTTCCTCAACGACATAAAAATCGCAAAGAACCGTTTCTCTACCGACAACGAGACCTGGCGCGAGATGGACCAAAACTGGATACAAATCCAGGACGACTACCAGTACCTGCAGGCATGGTGAAAAAGTAGGAAGTAAGAAGCAAGAAGTAAAAAGCCAATCCTCACTCTTAACACTTAACTCTTAACACTTAACTCTTAACTCTTAACACTTAAATATACAATGTTACACAACGAAATCAACCGTCACATCGCTGCTGCGATGAAGAGCCGTGATGCCGACCGCCTCTATGTGCTCAAAATGATAAAGGCCAAGTTCCTTGAGTTCCAAACCAGCAAAGGCTTCAACGAGGCCGACTTCAATGACGCCAAGGAAATCTCCATCATCCAAAAGATGGAAAAGTCGTGGAAGGAGGAAGCCGAACTATTCGCACAAGCCGGACGCGACACCCGCGAGCTCAGCAACCGCCTTAACATACTGCAAGAGTTCCTGCCTAAAGAGCCGGAACTGGGCGACATCGTGGAGATGATTAAAGCCTCGGGCATCGAGCCACAGATGAAGAACATGCGCTCCATCCTCGCCCATGTGCAGGCACAATGCCCCGCCGCCAGCGGCAAGCTGGTGAGCGAGGCCCTCAAGCAACTGCAATAACCTATCTTTACAGTAAAAATTTGTGACTATTCAGTGATGTCTTTCTTGTCAAACAACCAAAACAACGCACAACACAACTATAACAACTTTCTTGTTGCTTTGGGTTGTTGAATAGTTGTTATGGTTGTTTGATAAAGCAGAGTGAGCATTGAAAAGCAAAAGTTCTGAACCGTTACAGTATCGTGTGAGAAATATACTGCTTTTTCTGATATCAAAAACAAAAATATAGTAGAAAACAATGCAAACAGATTTAAGAAGCAATATCAACAGCACATCGGCAAGCGTATTGATGATTAATGCACAGGGAATAATGATTTCGGTGCTTGGTCAGGACTTTTTTATATCTTACAATCGCATTCCATGGCTGCAAGATGCGCCAATCAGAAGCGTGCTTAATGTAAGGATGTCGGGACCAGAGGCTATTGAATGGCCTGAACTTGATGTGGATCTTGAAATAGATAGTTTGCGTCATCCCGAGCGTTACCTATTGCTTATCAAGCACAACGAGTTTGACAAAGTGCAAGCAAATTTCTCCCCTATAAATTTTAAAAGTGCCAAGCTATATGTTGGTTGTGGCACTTTTTTGGTTATCTAATTAACGGTAAGCTTCTTTCAAAATGTAGGTGTTCATCCTAGATTCCAAATCGAAGTGCAATGAATTTATTTTTTAAAGACTAAAAAATAAAAAAATAATGTGCTGTTGGAAGTCGGAAATAACTTCCGGAGCGAAGCGCAGAGAAGTTATTCTGACTTTCAATAGCAACCGAGTCAATTGGCAATACAAAAAAATGTAAAAAGGAGACCGAAGTCTCCCTAAGATTAATTAATTTTGTATTGCTATGTATAAACAATTAACCTCGGAGCAAAGGTACGTAATTTCTGCCTTACTCAAAAGAAATGTGAAGAAAAAAGATATAGCGCAAGAGATTGGAGTGGACATCTCGACGTTATATCGTGAGTTGAAACGCAACAAAAACTCTAAGGGAGGCTATAGCCCCAAGTTAGCTCATGAGATGGCTCTCGAGCGCCGAGAGCGCATCGTGAGGAACACGGCACTCAAACCTGGAGTGTTGCCTTTAGCCATAAAGCTGCTCAAAGAGAAAAGGTGGTCTCCTGAACAAATATCGGGGCATCTAAAACTGCAGGGCATGTTTATATCCAAGGAGCGAATCTACCAGGAGATCAGACGAAACCCCGACCTTGCGCAATACTGCCATCATAAGATGAAGTATCGACGGCATCAGCGTAAGCAATACAAGACAGCCGGCAAATCTGTAATTCCAAATCGTGTCTCCATTCACGACAGACCTCCTGAGGCCAACGGCGAGAGGTTCGGCGACTGGGAAATGGATCTCGTTATCGGAGCGGAGCAAAAAAGTGCAGTGCTTACCATCATAGAGCGAAGTAAGAATATGTTCTTTCAGTCAAAGTTGCCATCTAAAAGACCTGAAGATGTGCAGAAGGCCGTCATACGACTGCTCACACCATTTAAGCGTAATGTGCTGACAATAACAACAGATAATGGCGTCGAATTCCGAAACCACAAGGCTATAGCCAAGGCTCTTGGGTGCACAGTCTACTTCGCAGACCCATATTGTTCTGGACAAAAGGGAGCTGTCGAGAATGCCAATAAGATTCTTAGAGAATTCTTCCCTAAAGGCACTGATTTCAGGAATGTTACACAAAGACAACTTGACTTTGTACAGTATCAAATAAATGATAGACCAAGAAAAAAATTAGGATTTTCAACTCCAAAAGTTGAGTTTTATAGGACAATTATTTAATTTTGCACTTGCCAGTTGACTCTACATGTGTCAAAAATGTGCCTTTAAGGTTGCAGAATCGTGAGATTTTCACTATTTTTGCAAAATTAAATCAAAATAACTATGCAAAACGAATTTGTGAGCCTGATAAGCAACCAGGCTAAGAAATATGGCAACCGTGAGGCGTTGCGCTACCGTGACTACTTGACCGAACAGTGGACCTCGATGTCGTGGAATAGTTTCAAGCAAGACATAGAGCGCTGTGCTCATGCGCTGCTGCAAGCCGGTGTGGAGCCACAGGGCAAGGTGGCTGTGTTCTCGCAAAACTGCCCCGAGATATTGATAACGCATTTCGCGTCGTTCTACAATTGCGCTGTACCAGTGCCTATCTACGCCACCAGCAGCAAGGACGAGGCAGCCTTTATCATCAACGACTCGGGTGCCACGGTGCTCATGGTGGGCGGGCAAGAGCAGTATGACGTTGCCATCCAGCTTCTTGACGAGTGCGCATGCCTGAAACTCGTGGTGGTGATGAATACCACAGTAGAGGTTGACGAGCACTTGCATGATGTAACCACCTGGCGCCACTTCCTTAGTGAGGGTGGTCGGGCTGGAGAGCTGGAACGTAGTGCACTCGCCAAGCGCATGGACAATGGTCGCCCCGACGACTTGATGTATCTCATCTACACATCGGGTACTACTGGTCAGCCCAAGGGCGTGATGCTCACCCACAGCAACTTCAGCGCGGCAATGATGGCGCACGGCATGCGATTGACCTATGTTGACGATAACGACGTGTCGCTCAGCTTCCTGCCGTTAAGCCACATCTTCGAACTTGGATGGACCATGTTCTGCCTTATCCATGGCTTAGTGGTGGCAATAAACTACGACACTCGCGATATTCAGCGTGCCGTGAAGGAGATAAATCCTAACTGCATGTGCAGCGTGCCACGATTCTGGGAGAAAGTTTATACTGCTATCATGGACAATGTGAATGGTGCCAAACCAGTGGTCAAGACGCTGTTTAAGACCGCTATCCGTGTGGGCAAGACCCGCAACCTTAAATATGTGCGCAATGGCAAGACGCCGCCTTATCTCATCGAGAAACAGTATCAGTATTTTGAGAAGAAAGTGTTCTTGCGACTGCGCAAGGCGATTGGTGTGGAGAACGGCAAACTCTTCCCCACGGCTGGCGCTATGCTAAGCGACAATATAACTGCCTTGCTCCATGCTGTGGGCATCAACATCGTGATTGGCTATGGTCTGAGCGAGACCAACGCTTCGGTGTGCTTCTATCCCAATCAGGGATGGGAGCTGGGAACCATTGGCGAGCCTATTCCTGGCGTTAAGGTTAAGATTGGCGAGCAGAACGAGATCCTGGTGAAAGGTCCCACCGTGATGCGTGGATATTACAATAAGCCTGAGGAAACAGCACAGGCGATAGATGCCGATGGTTGGTTCCACACTGGCGACTGTGGCGAGCTCACCGAGAAAGGACACCTGGTGATGACCGAGCGCCTGAAAGACCTCTACAAGACCAGCAATGGCAAGTATATAGCTCCGCAGATGCTTGAGACTCTGCTGGCGCAAGACAAATATATGGCTCAGGTGGCGGTGATTGGCGACGGCAAGAAATATGTGAGCGCACTCATCGTCCCCGACTTCGACGAGTTAGGGATATGGGCTGCTAAGCACAGAATCAAGTTTAAGAACAACGAGGAGTTAGTCAACAACCCTAAAGTACATGAGATGATAGAGAAACTCATCAATGAGTACCAGAAGAATCTCGCCAGCTACGAGCAGATAAAGCGATTTGTGCTACTTCCACGACCATTCTCAATGGAGAACGGCGAACTCACCAATACGCTAAAAATAAAACGTGCAGTAGTCAACAAGCGCTATGCCAAGTTGATCGACGCCATGTATGCCGTCGATTACCGCCCCAAAGGCAAGAAAGAAGAGAAACTCGACGTGGACTTTAGTTAATTCAGAATGCAGAATTCCACTTTCCGCTTTAAACTCTAAACTCTCCCCTCTCAACTCTAAACTCTCCCCTCTAAAATAATTTATTAACCCCTAAATCATTGAGCTCAGATGATTACAACCGAACAGCTAAAAGAGATACAAGAACGCAAGGATGCGTTGAGGAGGTATCTTTGACATCGACAACAAGAAAATCCAAGTAGAAGAAGAGGAATTGCGCACTCATGTGCCCGACTTCTGGAGTGACCAAAAGAAAGCCGAAGCGCAGATGCGCAAAATCAAGACACTGAAAATGTGGATTGAGAAATGCGCCGAGGTTGAGGCGGCCGTGGGAGAAGTGGAAGTGGGCTTCGACTTCGTGAAGGAAGGCAATCCCGTGGACGTCTGCTACGCCATCGTGGAGAACTACTTCGCCGGCAACACCTTCACCCAGCTGCGCATCCGAGATATGCGCAAGGGGGAGGATATAATCTGACGAAAGATACTGTCTGAAGGAACTGGCCTCCGGAAATCAAAAAGCGGGTGTATCAGGCAATCAGGGAGAGTATCCGGCGGGCGATGTCTTCGTAGCCAAGGCCGTCGATGTCGATGATGACGTCGGCGGTGCTTTCGTAGATGGGGGCACGCAGGGCCATGAGGGTGGAGATGCGTTCCTCCAGACTGTCGGGGGAGTCGGCAGGGGCTTTGGGATCTGCGCCCGCAAGCATCGGGCGCGATGCGCCTTCGCCCTCCCAGCGCAGGTTCGCGGCCAGGGTTTCAAGGCTTGCGCGCAAGTATATGCAGCGGCAGTGTTCCCGCACCAGCGCGCGGCTTTCCGCATCGGTCAGCGTCCCACCGCCCAGAGAAATCAGCAGTTGGCCCGCTTTCGCCAGCAGTTCTGAGAGCGTCGTGCGCTCGACAGCGCGGAAAGCCGCCTCGCCGCCATCCGCGAAAATCTCCGGAATGGACCGTCCGGTGCGCCTCACGATCTCCTCATCCAAATCTATAAATGCCAGTTGTCCGGGCAGGATTTCGCCGGATTTCCTGCCCGCGGGATACTCTTGTGGGAAGGAATGACCGTCCGGAGCTTTTCCGGCTGAGCCGTTTTCAGGCGAAGACGGGAATGACTCCGGCGGCAGCAATGGCTTCGGATCGGCCGCCATCCGGGCCACCAGCCGCCCGATGGACGACTTGCCGCAACCCATGAAACCGGC
>CALAVD010000050.1 GCA_937892085.1 uncultured Prevotellaceae bacterium | reverse complement strand
CAAAAACAGCCAAGAACCCATCTCAACATTTTATTAATTTATAGAACCCACCTTATATAATTCCTGTAAATTAGTGTGAGAATGAAAAATATTTCTTATCTTTGCCCTTGCGAACTTGTCAACCAGTTTACAATAATATAATTCATCATGAAACAGAGACTCATAACTGTGGCTATCGACGGACATTCGTCATGTGGCAAAAGCACTATGGCTAAGGCACTTGCACGGCGCATTGGCTATGCCTACATCGACACCGGTGCCATGTATCGCGCCGTGACGCTCTACTGCCTGGAGCACGGCATGATTAAGGGCGATGAGGTGAACAAGCCTCGCCTACGCCGCCACATCCCCAAGATCGAGATTACCTTCCAGGTCAACGAAGAGGGGAAAAGCGAAACTTACCTCAACGGCAAGAACGTGGAGAAGGAGATACGCGGCATGGAGGTGAGCAACAAGGTGAGCCTGGTGTCGGCGATAGGCTTCGTGCGACGCGCTATGGTGGCGCAGCAGCAGGCGATGGGCGCCAAGAAGGGCATCGTCATGGACGGCCGTGACATAGGCACCGTGGTGTTCCCCGACGCCGAGCTCAAAGTGTTCGTCACCGCCAGCGCACAGGTGCGCGCCGAGCGCCGCTTCAAGGAGCTGCAAGGCAAGGGCGACACCACCACGACTTTCGACGAGGTGCTTGCCAACGTCATCGAGCGCGACCGCATCGACTCCACCCGCAAGGAAAGCCCCCTGCGCCAAGCCGACGATGCCCTGCTGCTCGACAACTCCCACCTCACCCTCGAAGAGCAAGACCAGTGGCTCTATGAGCAATTTGTGCTTTGCGTAAAAGTTTAGAAAAAAACTATAGATTGTCTAGAGCATCTAGATTTTATAGAATTTCCAGAACTTCTATAGAAAGGTCTCTAAACTTCTTAAAAGACTTTTTTGAAACTTTTTTTAAAAACTATGGAAATTGAGATTGACAGCGGGTCGGGGTTCTGCTTTGGGGTGACGACTGCCATCCACAAGGCCGAGGAGGAACTCAACAAGACGGGACAGCTGTTCTGCCTGGGCGACATCGTGCACAACAGCAACGAGGTGGAGCGACTCAAGCAGAAAGGCCTCGTGACCATCACCCACGAGCAGTTGCAAGAACTGCACGACGTGAAGGTGCTGCTGCGCGCTCACGGCGAGCCCCCCGAGACCTACGAGATAGCCCGCCGCAACAACATCGAGATTATCGATGCCACATGCCCGGTGGTGCTGCAGCTGCAACGCCGCATTCGCAAGAGCTACACCGAGAGCAAGAACGACGCTACGCCACAAATCGTCATCTACGGCAAGCGCGGCCATGCCGAGGTTAACGGCCTGGTGGGACAAACCGAAGGAGAGGCAATCGTCATCGAGAGCCTCGCCGAGATCGACAAGATAGATTTCCATCGCGACATCTACCTCTACTCCCAAACCACCAAGTCGCTGCAAGGCTTCAAGACCATTGTTGAAGAAATCAAGCATCGCATCGACCCTGATGTCAAGTTCGTCAGCTTCGACACCATCTGCCGCTCGGTGGCAAACCGCATCCCGCAAATCCGCGCCTTCGCCTCGCGCCATGAGCTTGTGCTCTTTGTTTGCGGCAAGAAGTCGAGCAATGGTCGCAACCTCTTCAACGAATGCGTCGATGCCAACCCCAACTCCCACCTCATCAGCAATGAGAATGACATCGACCCGCATTGGCTCGACGGCATCTGCAGCGTGGGCATCTGCGGAGCCACCTCCACCCCAAGATGGCTCATGTCACAAGTCAAAGAACATATTCTAAGTTTATAGTTTACTGCTCATAGTTCAAATCTCATAGTAATAAAAGAGTGACGGCAATTGCTATTGGCTTGTTTACTCGTTTACTCGTTAGCTTGTTTACTAAAAAAAATGACAAAACGCACGCTTTTCATCATCATCGGTTTGCTGGCACTGCTCGACGTGGCGGCGATAATCATCTACCTCTCAGCGCCTAACCGCGAGGGCAAGAGCCCTCTCGACACCACCTTCGACCGTAACGACACACACACCCAGGCCGACATCTTGCCCGACAAGACTACCATCGACGACTTTGAGAGCTACCAAGATACCGTGAACTTCCTCTCAACCGACAAGGTGGAAGATGGTGGAGAGCTTAAGCGAATGTCGGCAACAGTGATGATCAACCTCTACTGGCCCAAAGAAATCAACAACAGCAATCAGTTTCTTGAGCTACAAAATGCACTCATGCTCAAGCTCACCGGCAAGACCTACCCTAATGCCAAGACAATGTTCCAAGACCTCATCAGCAACCCAAAATTTGTGAAGCCCTCCACGCATTTCACTCGTGTGGATAGAGACTTCAGCGCGAGCCGTGGAGCCAGCCACACCACTCGCCGCTACACGGTGATGCCGCACTTTGGCACCCACTTCAGGCTTGAGATGATGGTCGTGATAGACACCTTTGATGGCAGTAGCGACTCGCGTAGCTTCTACATCGTGCACTACGACCGCCAGAAAGGCAAAATCATCACTAACGACGAAATATTTGACAATTCCTCCACCCGCGACGTAGTGGCACTCATAAACCAGAAGATAGAGAGCATGAAGATTGACGGAGGCTTGGAGAGCATGAACGAGATAACAAGCATTCCCAAGGAGTTTGTGTTAGGCGAGAAAAGTGCGATATTCTATGTGGAACAAGGTCAAAAGTACTATGAGGTAAAAGTGAACTATAGCGCACTGGAGCCATATTTCACCAGCTATTTCGCTGAGCAATTTAAAAACGACACCAAACTCGTGTCCTATCAAAACATATTGCAATAAGTGAGATGCCCATGCCCAACATCAATCAACTGAAAGACCTGCTTGACCGTGAGGCAGCAAGAATCAACACCCCCGACTTCATTGCCGCCGACCCGGTGCAATTCCCACGGCGCTTCACCGAGCTGCCCGACGTCGAGATTGTGGCACTGCTCTCGGCAACTATCGCCTGGGGTAACCGCAAGATGATTTGCAACAACTGCGAGAAGATTATCAACATCATGGGAAATGAGCCGGCACATTACCTTGAGAGCCAAGACTATGAGCTACTGCCCGATGAGATGAACATTCACCGCACATTCTTTGCTCGCAACTTCAAGTACCTGCTTCGCGGGCTGCGACGCATCTACCAACGCTACGGCACCCTCAACGACTTCGCCACCGCCCACCATGTGGGACAGAGCGAGGAGCCGGCATGGCATCTTGTGGAAATCATGCAGCGGGAGCTGGCAGCTGCCAATGGAGGCACTAACGACTCGCGATGCCTGCCCACCAACCTCGTCAACACTGCACTAAAACGCATCAACATGGCGCTGCGGTGGCTGGTGCGTGACGACGGCATCGTGGATATGGGGGTGTGGACCGCCATCAAGCCGTCACAGCTCTTCATTCCCCTCGACGTGCACGTGGGCAACACCGCCCGCCAGTTAGGCCTTACCACCCGTCGCGCCAACGACAAGAAAACGGTGCTCGAGATCACCAACCTGCTGCGTGAGCTACGCCCCAACGACCCAATCATTTATGACTACGCCCTCTTCGGCTACTCGATGAACAATCAATAATTTATCACAATTAAGGTGGGTTCTATAAATTAATAAAATGTTGAGATGG
>CALAVD010000049.1 GCA_937892085.1 uncultured Prevotellaceae bacterium | reverse complement strand
CCGAGATCTACACTCTTTCCCTACACGACGCTCTTCCGATCTAGTTAAAAGTTGCAACCATCACAAAATATATAGTGCTATGGCAGCGCAGGCCTCGGCATCAGCCAAAGCATGGTGATGGTGCTGTAGGTCATAGCCGCAGGCAGCGGCTACTGTTTGTAGCTGATGATTGGGTAGCGAATGACCAAACTGTCGTCGTGAGGCCGTAAGGGTGTCGTAAAAACGGTAGTCAGGATAATCCATCTGATAGACTTTGAACACCGACTTCAGACAGCTTTCGTCAAAGCGGGCATTATGAGCCACAAATGGGATAGTTGCCACTTGGTATCTAATATCATCCAGTTTCTGGTCATGGAAGTACACATTTGCAATTCGTTCCTCTAATTGCTGCCACACTTTGGAGAATACAGGTGCATCGTCAGTATCGCTCTGCGTGATGCCATGCACACGTTGGCACCAGTAGTTATAGTAGTTTGGCTCGGGCTGGATGAGCGAATAGAAAGAATCGACAATCTCTCCCTCTCTCACTATTACCACGCCAACAGAGCAAACGCTGGAGCGCTCGCTATTGGCAGTCTCAAAATCTATAGCTGCAAAATCACGCATCACTTGTTGAATAATTTGTCCCTCCAGTGACTCCTGAACTCCGTAGATTTTTTCTTGTTCACTCAATTTACAAACATCATGATGGTTCCCATAATGCAGCCGAGTAGGGCGCCGAGCCACACGATGGCGCGGAGTTCTTTTTTCATCACTGTGAGGATGATTACTTCGGCCTCGTCCATGTCCATCTCGTTGATGCGATTTTCTACTATCTTGCTTATGTTGATGCCCTCAAGGATGCGTGGCAGGTGGTCGCTAATGATGGTGCGATACACACTCACAATGCCCTCGCGAGCCTGCGCAAGCTGCTGCTCGTGGCCCTTGAAAAGATCGCACATGGGCATTGACAGGAGTTTGTCGGCTTCAGTGTAAACAATCCTTGTCGACATAAATGGTGCCTGCTCTTGCAGCACTTCGTTTATGTGTTGTGCGAGTTTTGTTTCGATAGGCGAAGATATAACTTCAAGAAGCTTATCAGCTTTGATTTTTCCTGCCACACTTGAACGTGTTTTTTCGATAACATGCTGAGTGGCGGCATGAGCTATGTTAGCACCAATTGCTTTGTCGCGCAGCTTAGCGGTTATGAGTTTTGCAATTTCGTCGCATGTGCTCTCGCGCATGGCGCTTATTTCTTCTTTGGTAAGATAATGTGCGGCGAATTGCTCTAGAGTTTCTTCATTATGCATTTGCGTATTGAAGAACTCGTCAACAGCCGTTCTTAATTTCTCAAGCATTTCATCGCTGAGTAGTGTCTTCTCGAGTACCTCTTTATTCATAAGGTTCTCGCTTATTGCGCTGCCAATGGCGCTGCCAATCCGTCCCTTCTCTTTAGGGATAATGCCTGGAGTGAACGGCACGTGCACACCACATATATACTTTGCGGTGTGAGGACGGAAGAGCATCCTGATGGCGATATCATTGGTGATATAGCCGATGACCGCGCCAAGAACGGGGCCAGAAAGATAATGAAGAATTGCGCTCATAATTAATTCGTTTTTTAATTGTTGAACGCAAAATACAAAATCCGTGCCAAAAGAAGAAAGAAATCAGTTGTAAGATTTGAGATTTCTAGTGTGGGACAAAAACAGATAAAATTTGATGCTGTCTTTTCCTGTGCGAATTGACAACTCGAAATACATGACGCCAACCATGACGAGATGGGGACAGTTTTGGGTAAAAAATCGATATGCGAGTTGACAACTCGCACATCATGACGCTAAGCATGATGTGATGTGGGACAGTTTTGGGTAAAAAAGAAACGATATGCGAGACTGGCGCTCGCAATGCATTTAGTGTTCAAGTGTGGCAGTATGTCAATGAGCATTTGTGGGGGCAATGGTAATGAATGATGGGATGGGAAACAATGTTGAAAAAATAGTATGTTTATAAAAAGTGAAAAGGGAAACACGTGATGCTTCCCTTTATATAAGAAATAGAAGTAATTAGTTCTTCTTAACAGCATCAATAGCGTTGTTTTCTAGTTTAGATGACTCACCTCCTTTTTCTTTTACTTCGTCTTTTGTGTCTTTGTCATCAGAAGAAATAACCTGTTCTTTAGAATTACTTTTTTTGTTTGATATTGCTGATTCAGTTGTCTCAACACAAAACAGATCGGAAGAGCACACGTCTGAACT
>CALAVD010000048.1 GCA_937892085.1 uncultured Prevotellaceae bacterium | reverse complement strand
CAACCTTCATCTAAAATCATTAAGAGGGTGGTTTCGGAATTGCGCTTAAAGTCAAATTCAATTATTCTAGATGGTAACTTGATTTTTTCAGCTTTAGCTTTTGGTTTAACTCCGTTAACAGCTTTGTTAAGTTTGCCCAGAAGATTAAAAGCCTTGACAACAACTAAATTGCAATCGTCATCTTTTATTATTTTATAAAAAGGATATTTACCTATTAAATAACTTAGCAATACTTGTGGCACATCATTATGCTCAGCATTGAGCCTAATCAGCTCTTTTTTAAATGCTTTTAATACAGGTACATATATTTCAGAAAACTTGTTTGGAATTTGATTCCACTTTATTGATGGATTCTGTTGTTTATAATTGTTCAACAGTTCAAAAACAGGTTGAATCTCATTAAAATAAGATTGAGAGCACGAATGATTTAACCAAATTGCGCCAAAATCAATCGACATTGACAGGCGTGAATGTTTTACAGCTTCATGATTGTTCTTTGCGCTAAAACCAAGCTCCCACTTTGGGCTGATGTTTTCTCTGGTGAAAATGATGTCACGAACATCGCCAAGTTGCCCTTCGGCATCTTTTGCAATGCGTATTTTCAGGACATCATTATTATTTCTCTCATTAACTAAACCTGGCTCTAAAATGGTTAGTGTTTCAATTGTATTAGCAGCAGCCCTAACAAAAGACTCCTGCGCCTTCTCATGTTGAATTTCAAAGCATGATTTTGTTTGTTGGTAAGCATCGTCTTTGACTAGAATAACATTTAACCCTTTATCTTTAAGAAACGCATAATAGCTGTTGGCAATGGCATATTCGAATGCCTTACCATTCTCGGTTGAATCAGCTTTTCTGCCAAGTTTTGTGAGATACTTATTTGCCATAGTTGTTTGCTTTTAATAATGTGTTCTTAATAGCATTGGCCATAGCAAATGCTAACATTACAGGCACAGCATTACCTATCATTTTATAACCGTCATTTAAGTCTTGATAGATAAACTTAAAGGAATCGGGGAAGCCTTGAATTCTGGCTGCTTCACGAACTGTGAGTCGTCGGTACAAATGTTCTTTCCCTTTCACAAACTTGTGTTCGTCAGGAGATATTTTTTCCATTTTAGGAGCTTGCGGATGTAGCTGACTCTGTCTTCCGCTTGCTTGAACGGTATAAGCAGGCTCATCCCAATCCCTCACACGATTTCTTGACATGAAAATTGAAGAAAAGCCACCCACAAAGTATTCGTGATTAGGGACTTTGCAATAATTGCCATTTGTCTTGTTTTTTTCTCTTGCGGGCATTTCAAGTCCTTGCAAATCCCAAATGGCATCACGCAAAGTGGGTTTTAATTTTAGAGGTTTTGGATACTCAAAATCAGTGATGCCTAAGTCGTTTCTGAAGCCTACATAGAAAACTCGCTCGCGGTCTTCGGCGACATCAAAATCATTGGCGTTCAATAGTTTTAAGAAAACTGTATATCCCGCATTCTTAAAACCTTGAAGGAAATCATCAACAGCTTTTTTATGTCTGGGCGCAAGCATCCCCGAGACATTTTCGGCCAAGAAGAACAAAGGCTGTTTAGCTTTTAAAATTCTAATATACTCATAGAATAATTTACCTCTTAAGTCCTCAATTCCACGCTTGCTTCCACCCTCTGACCAGCTTTGGCAAGGAGGTCCTCCAATTATACCAATGCTATCAGGAATTTCAGAAGCATCAATTTCGGTGATACTTCTTCTGTCTAAAGGCGCTTTGTGGTTCATCTCATAAGTGGACCATATTTTTTTATCAAATTCGTTAGCCCAAATAATGTTGAACCCGGCCTTTTCAAACCCCAAGTCTAAACCTCCAGCCCCTGAGAAAAGCGAAATTACCGCATTAGTTTTGCATGTAATGATATTTGGATTAAGCTCTTCATACGAGAATAGTGAAAGTGTTGGCTCCTTGACCAAACTTTCAAAATTATCATTATATGTGTAATTGTATGCCATGTAAGGGTAATTCGATAGAGCTTTAATTCAGGTTGTTGTATCGTTCGGTGATGATTTTCTCGGCGGCGTTGTAGAAAAGGTCCATGAGCTTAAGCTCGGGGTTGGAGCCGTAGTTGGTGTTGTCGCGGCTGAGGCGGTTCATCTCGGCCTTGAACACATCGTTCTCAACTTTCTTGGCTCCGAAAAGCCCTTTCTTGGTAGCTACATTGTGGATGGCTTTGTTCATGTCCATCTCTCCCTCGTTGAAGAGGGTGACGTGGCGGCGGTTGTGCAGCAGCTCGGTGAGCCACTCGATGTAGTTGTCGAAGAATTGCTGGGTGAGCACGCGGTAGAATTGTGTGCCGGTGAACTCGCGGGTAATCTTTGGAGCGTCTTCGGTGAAACCCTGCCCGATGATGCCGTTGAGCCCTGTGCGCAAGAAGATGTAGAGCAGGTGTAGCTTCACGAGCGGGCGGTAGATGACGGAACGTGTCTCCTGACCGAAGGCTGCGAAGTCCACGAAATCGGTGTCCTGCTCAAGTCCATATTCAAAAGCTTTAGTGGGCAATGGGTCGCCAGTGGCGAGGTCGGTGAGTTCGTCGTCGC
The DNA here is from genome assembly GCA_937892085.1 of uncultured Prevotellaceae bacterium. Lineage (GTDB taxonomy): Bacteria > Bacteroidota > Bacteroidia > Bacteroidales > Muribaculaceae > Sodaliphilus. The sequence continues at coordinate 9,167 of CALAVD010000048.1, read as the reverse complement.
TCATACTCAAGAATTTGAACGGCGCCAAGGCCCCCACCATCTCGATGAGGTGAGCCGGGTCGTGCTGGTCACGCTTGTCGCCCGGGTCGTAGGCGTAGGGAGCGTTGTGTCCGTGGTCACCTAAGTAGAAGATGGCGTTGACGGCATTGCGTCCACTGCCGGTGAGTGTGTTGTTGTAATACTCGAGCGCGCTTTGTGTCTTTACCACGAAGTCGGCATTGTCGATGCGCTTGTCGTTCTTGTCGTCGCTTTCCATGAGCGAGAAATAGGGTAGTACGGTGAGACCACCGATGGGTGCCCGCTGTAGGAACGCCTTGTTCTTGGCGTCGATGTTGCGGGCTTGGCGAATGTTCTTGACGATGATGGGGAAGCCTGCCGCACCAGTGCCGCCAAAGATGCTGCTAATGAAGAAAATGCGGTCGCCGTCGGCAAAGACGTTGGCAAACGCCTTGAACTCGTTGCTGTCCTTTACTCCGTTGAGAGCCACACTGCCAATGTTTGGCGAGCCCACGAAGCCTATGCTCATCTTGTTCTCGAGCTGATAGTCGGCGAAGAGCAGCGAGGTGAGCGCCTGATTGGGCTCGTTCATAGTGTTGTAGCTGATGAAGTCGCGGAACTTGTAGTTCTCGACGGCTGCGAGGTTGAAAATGAAAGAGTCGTCGAGCGGCACTTGGCTACTCGACACCACCTCTTTGAGGCTGGATATCTTGGTGGCGAAGAAGCCGTTGGCATTGGCGTTCTTGCCATAGAGTTTCTCGCGGATAGTGCTGTAGGCGCTGAGCAGTCGCTCTGTGCGCTTGAGGTCGGCGTTAGACTTGTGCGGGTCGATGATGATGGGCACTATCTCCACGTCTTGCAGCGGTCGGCCGTTGGCATCAACAGGACGCACGCCTGCGGCGCACAGCATGATCATCGACTTGAGCACGCGCGAACCGGTACCTCCTATAGCAAATACAAATAGTTTCATTTATTTTCGTTTATCGTTTTTCGTTTATCGTTGGTCGTTTATCGAAGTCAGAGATGTGATTAAAGGCAACGCATTCTGCATTTTGCATTCTGCATTTTGCATTGTGCATTGCTACTGCGGGATGGGGGTGTGGCGGCAGTTGCTGCTCCACCAGCGCATCGAGAACGAGGCGATGACAAATAGCAGAACGGCAAAAATAATGTTATGAAACTCAAATGCCAAAATTTCCCTGCCGTAGTCTTTATCTTCCACTATAGCACTTGTTACAAAGTAGTCAATAACAGGTGTCAGTACAGCTACTAATCCTAGCATTGCCAACCAATGATACCACCGGTCGAACTTCACGGAGTTAATCACATAGTAGTAGATTGCTGCCATGCCCCACGCTACTGTGATTGTGATGAGTGCAACTGAAGTGTAGTCATCTAGGTTGCCAAAGTCATAGGTGAACACGTTAGAAGAATAATACAGAGCATCGTATAGTGTTATCTTGAACACAAAGAATAACACAGTGATGACAATTCCCAATACTAAAAATATTACTTTATCTCTCATATTTTGTTGTTTATCGTTGTTGTCAATTTTCAAGTTTTACAACTATTTTGCCGTAGGTGGCGTTGCCTGGTGCAAAGGCGTCGTAGATGCCTTGCAGGAAGCGGTCGAGGCCGAAGGTGGTGGTTGCGAAGCCTGCTGCGGCAGGGTTGATGTCGCTGGTTGATGACGACTCCCTAATCCATGCCGGGAACTGGTTGTTGATGGTTATGGAGAGTTCGTCATGCTTTGTGTTGAACTTGCCCTTAGCGGTAATGAGGTGTGTCATACCGTCAAGATAAGCGCGGTTGTTGTTGTTCACATCGGCAGGCGTGATGGGGCGAATGGTGATTTGAAATCCCGATTGCGACTGCACGGTGTAGTTGGCGATGTTGGTCAGGAACGCATCGTCCTTGCCAAGGGGCTTGAAGTTGGCGGCAAGGGTGAAACACGCAACTCCTGTCTCGCGGTCGCCCTCGCAGTTGGTGAGCGTCGCCTGGTCGTCGCGCGAGATGCGGAAACGCCCGGTGTTGTCCTTCCAGTCGGGCACAATCTTGAAGTTGATGTCGCCTGGAGCCTGGTTGAAGCGGTAGGTGTTCTTCACGCCGTCGGGGTGCAGGAACTTGGCATATTTATCATCGTTGGCCATGCGGTCGAGAGTTGCCGCGTCGCCCACGATGATTACGTAGAACGGCCGCTGCCCGTTGTATGCCACAGGCGCATTGTTGTAGGGGTAATACATGCCGTTGTAGTCGCCCATTAGCTGATTGACGATTATGGACTTGCCCTTATAGGTCTTGAATATAGCCGTTGCCACGCTGTTCTCCTCGTTGAGGATTTTCTCCACGCTCACATCGGCGGTGTTCTTGGGCGAGTAAATCATGTCGGTGATGAGCACGCTCACGTTGCCGGGCTTCTGTGCCTGGAAGATCTTCTCGAAGATGAGCTTGAAGTCGGTGTAACTGGCGTCGCCCGTGCCGCTGGTGCTCTCATAGATGTTGCGGTCTTGCAAGAAAGAATCGACGGTGCCGTTATAAGGGTAAATATTGTCGTTGACGATATTGATTTTTACATTCTCGCGGCTTGGGAAGAAGTTGATGAGGTCGTTTACCGCCTTCTTGAGCTGGCCGCTGCCGCCCGTGTGGTCGTAGGGCGTCATCGAACCGCTTCGTTCAAAGTAGATGGTGAGGGATAGGTTTTTGAGGCCGTAAGTAGCGATATTCCACGACATGGGTGGTCGCAGCTTGCTTCCCACCTCATTGATGTATTTTCCCAAAGCGTCCACATTTATCTCTCCGTTTTTGTCGAGATACTCGCTATATTTATCGGGGCTGCTTTTGATGATAGAGCAAATAGAGTCGTAGGTGACCTGTGTAGTGTCGCCGTTGATTAATGCTTTCTTGATGGCCTTTTCGAGCCCTTGGCCCCCGCAAGAGGTCATCGCCAAGCTTGCGGCAAGCGTTATTATCATCACTACAATTAATGCTCCTGTTCTTCTTATTTTGTTCATTGTCAATACATTTAAAAACATAGTTTTTAATATAAGGCACAGCGATGTTGCGCTACTTCACCTTATAACCTGCAAAGTTATAAAATAATATTCATTTACACATTACTAAAGTGATATTTTAGTAAAAATTTATTTCTATGTGTCAAAAATTGACGTTTGGCAAGGGATTTTGTGCAATAGATATGAAAGTAAAACGTTTTTATGTTAGGATAATTAGGCTTTATGGATAAGCACTCTCGTCACATATCGCTTCGGGAGCATCTGTTCCGTGGCATGGCACTCATGGTTGCCGTGCTGTGGTGGTGTGCCCTTAGTGCTGGTGCACAGGTGATTATCAATGGCTTGAGGACCTTTGCCGACGAGGGGAACAACACGCTTCTCTACAGCGTGCCGCAATCGGTCTTTGGCAGCGATTTCACCGCTGTGGTGCAGGTAGATACCGCTTCGCATTGGCGCAACATCAGCGTCGCTGGTCAGTCGCTTGGCAACAACCCCATTACGTTCAGCGAGGTGAGAGGCGACAAGGTGTATCTCGTTAGGGCTATAGAAAATGGTAATCAAGTGGTTAAGAGGCTCATGTTCACCTTCTTGCCTATAGTGAGCATTGACGGAGACATGGGTTATGACTACGTTGACACCCACGTGACGGTCATGGACCCTGACGGTACTACCGATGAGGCGATGCTCGCGCAAGTGAAGTGGCGCGGGGGATATACCAACATGGAGGGTCGCCACAAGCGCAACTACAGCATCAAGTTCGTGGACGAGAACGGCGAGAAGCAGAATCGCCGCTTGCTGGGGCTGCGTCGCGACAACCATTGGAAACTCGATGCCGCGCAAGTCGATCTCTCGCGAGTGCGCAACCGCTTCGCCACCGACTTATGGCTCGACATGGCGCGCGAGCCTTACTACTACGATCAAGCCCCCGATGTGCTGCTTGGCGCTCGTGGCAAGATGGTGGAGGTGTTTGCTGGAGGCAAGTACATGGGCATCTATTCCCTCATTGAATGCATCGACCGCAAGCAGTTGCAAGTGAGAAAATATGATGAGGACACCCATCATTTTCACGGCATGATATGGAACGCTGCGTCGTGGAGCAAAGAGGCTGAGTTTAAGCAATATGTGACCTACAACAACAATAGTCCCAATTATTCCACTTTTGTGGTGGAGTACCCCGCATTTGAGGAAGTTCACCCCACGCATCACGAGGACTTGTATAGAGCTGTTAGATATGTCACCAACAGCGACGTCTATGACTATAACGCCCACGCTCATGAATACTTCGACATGCCAGTACTCATCGACTATGCCATTTTCATCCAGTTCTTGATTGCCGTCGATAACAGTGTGAATAACATCTACTGGGCAATATATGATAGAGATGTTGACAAGCGTCTCACGCTGGCGGCGTGGGACCTCGACTGGACATTGGGCACCAACCGTGATTCTCCCGACTTCAGAGGCGGCAGAGCGGAACCCGACCATGACCTCAAGTTCTCGAGTAAGGAGTTTGATATGTTTAAAAACCCAGAGTGCATCTATCATGACGATATGATAGAACGCTACTGGCAGTTGCGCCAGTCGTGGTTGAGCGAGGAAAGCCTCATCAGCAGGCTCAACTCCCTCGTTGCACCATTAGTGGAGAGTGGTGCCGTGGCTCGTGAAGAGTCGAGGTGGAGTGGCGACACCGACATCAACGGTTTGCCTCTCAACATAGAGGGCGAGAGGGACTACATAATTGACTGGATGAAGAAGCGCCTTGCCCATCTCGACCGCACCCTGATGCGCCACCCCTGCGACGTCAGTGGTGACGGTGCAGTCACCGCCTACGACATAATAATGATAGAACAATACCTGCTCTATGGAGTCACCTACGACAGCGATTTTGACGTGAATGGTGATGGCAATATCACCTCGACCGACCTCAGCAGGATATATGAATATATGCTTGGCTTTTAATAAAAAATGACATGAAATATATAGTAAATAAATTCATGGTGATTACGGCCTTATGGCTCATGGCTGGCTTCAGCGCTAATGCTTCGGTAAGACTGACGATAGATGGCTGTCCGGCATTTTGCGACAGTGCAGCAAGCACGATGTTGGTCTCGGTGCCACAACAGTGGTTTGGTAGTAGCAAAACTGCTGCTGTTCAGGGTGCTGACGGCTGCCAGGTGGTGAGCATAGATGGCGTGCCACTCGGCGCTGCCGCGACATTCACGTTTGCCGATATTGCGGGCAGCAGGTCATGGACCGTGCAGTGTGCCGACGGCAAGTATTACACCTTGCAATTTACCTACCTGCCTATAGTGGAGATGGAGGGGGAGTTCGGCTACGACTATGCTGCTGGCACTGTGGTTATTGCCGAGCCAGGAATGAGTGCCAGCGAGGCGATGACCGCCCGCATCAAATGGCGTGGCTACACCACCAATGCCCCCGATAAGCACAAGCGCAACTATAGCATTAAATTTGTTGATGAGAACGGTGAGAAGCAGAACCGCAAGTTGCTTGGGCTGCGACGCGACAACCACTGGATTCTCGATGCCGGGCAGCCCGACATGGCTCGGGTGCGCAACCGAGTGGCAACGGAGTTGTGGCTCGACATGGCACGTCCTCCACACTACTACGAGCAGGCTCCCGACGTGCTTACCGGCGTGCGTGGCGAGGTGGTGGAAGTGTTTTTAGGCAACGAGTATCGCGGCATCTATTCTCTCACCGAGGCTATGGATCGCAAGCAGCTCCAGTTGGTCAAGCACGACACCATCAACAATGTGTTTCACGGAGGTTTGTGGAAGACCGACCAGTTCAACTCTCAGACTGGGTTTCGCCTTGCTGTGCCGTTCAACGATTCCCTCCCCGACTATTGCAGCTTTGCCGTGAAGTATCCCGACTTCGACGAGGTGTTCCCCACAAGCTACAAGGTACTCTATGACGCCATTCATGCTATGGAGAGAAGTGAGAATATTAATGTTTATAACATTTTGGTTGATAGTTACTTTGATGTGCCAGTAGTGATCGACTACACGATATTCTATCTTACCCTTAACGCCAACGACAACTCGGCTCGCAATATCTACTGGCTGTGCTACGACCGCGCCGTGAATAAACGATTGTCGATTGCCGTGTGGGACCTTGACGCCACAGTGGGGCAGACGTGGTCGCCTGTGGACTGGCGTCCACCGCTCACCGCCTATAACTACTTCAAAATCCCCTATAACTGGCTCTTTAAGATGCTGTTTCACAACAAGTGCAAGTATCGCCAGGCGTTTCTCGACCGCTACGACGAGCTGCGCACCACATGGCTCAGCACCGAGAGTTTGGTGAACCGCTATGCCACCGCCATCGACCGCCTCATAGACTGTGGCGCCGCCACGCGCGAGGAGCAGCGCTGGAACGGCGATAGCGACCTCTTTGGTCACCCTCTCAACTTCGTCGACGAGAAGCAGTATATAATAGAGTGGTTCACCCAGCGCATGCCACTGCTCGACGTGTGGATGCACCATCACATCTGCGACGTGAATTTTGATGGCTTCATTACCGCGGCCGACATCACCAGGCTCTATGATTACCTGCTCTTTGACCAGCAAGAGCAATATAACGAGCACCTCGACACTAACTTCGACGGCGAAATCACCGCCAGCGACATCACCAACATCTACGAAGAGCTGCTTGGGGACTGATTTTCCTCTCCAGAGATATATTGTCAAGTATTAATATTTATTAAATAAATTTAAATTTTCAACAGATTGCGGTTGTTTGTGCGGTGTGATTGTGAGTGAGAGTTGCTATTGTTGCTGATTTTTACTAACTTTGCACCGCAATTCCGTGAGGAGGGGGCTCTGAAGCTTCCTCTATTTTGTTATAAATTGGGAAACGTTGAAGGTTTTCCCTGTAAAAATGGTAATTAACGAATGATTGACAAGAAAGAACTCACATCGGTTGTGAATAAGGCACTTGAGGAAAGCAAGATGTTTCTTGTGGATATTACCGTGAGCGGTGACAATGTTATTGACGTGCAGCTCGACAGCATGGAGAGCATCACCATCGACGACTGCATAGCAGTTAACGACGCTGTGCACGCAGCCTTTGACCAAGACGTGGAGGACTATGAGCTCACCGTGGGTTCCTACAGCCTCACCGAGCCCTTCAAGGTGCTGAAGCAGTACCATAAGAACTTGGGTGGCGAAGTGGAAGTGCTCACTGCCGAAGGCAAGAAGCTGAAAGGCACGCTCGCCGAGGTTACCGACGAGTCGTTCACCATTGTCGTATCCACCAAGACCAAAGTTGAGGGCAAGAAGCGCCCTGAGATGGTTGACGTGCCTCACACCTTTAAATATGACGAAATAAAATACACTAAAAATATATTACAGTTTTAAGAATTATGGCTAAGAAAGTAGAAACGGTCGATATGGCCGACCAGTTTGCGGAGTTTAAAGAGTTGAAAAACATCGACAAGAACACTATGATTAGTGTCTTGGAGGAGTCGTTCCGTAGCGTGATTGCCAAGATGTTTGGTAGTGACGAGAATTTCGACGTGATTATGAACCCCGACAAGGGCGACTGCGAGATTTACCAGAACCTCGAAGTGGTGCCCGATGGCGAGGTTGAGAATCCCAACCAGCAGATTGGCCTTACTGATGCCCGCAACGACGAGGAGAGTCCCGACCCCGATTGTGAGATTGGCGAGGAGCACACCCGCAAGATCGACTTTGCCAAGTTTGGTCGCCGTGCCATCCTGAACCTTCGTCAGACTCTTGCCAGCAAGATTCTTGACTTGCAGAAGGACGCTATCTACAACAAGTTCAAAGACTTGGAGGGCGAACTGGTGAGTGGTGAGGTGTATCAGACCTGGAAGCGCGAGGTGCTCTTGCTCGACGACGAGAAGAACGAGCTCATCTTGCCAAAAGACCAGCAGATTCCTACCGACATCTACCACAAGGGCGACACCGTGCGTGCCGTGATCTACAAGGTTGATAACCAGAACAACAACCCCAAGATTATTGTTTCGCGCACCAGCGACTTGTTCTTGCGCCGCCTCTTTGAGCTTGAGGTGCCCGAGATTCACGATGGTCTCATCGTGATACGCTCCGTTGCCCGCAAGCCTGGCGAGCGTGCCAAGATTGCCGTGGAGAGCTACGACGACCGCATCGATCCCGTGGGCGCTTGCGTGGGTGTTAAAGGGTCGCGCATTCATGGTATCGTTCGTGAGCTGCGCAACGAGAACATTGATGTCATCAACTACACCCCCGATCCCGTGCTCTTCATCCAGCGAGCTCTTAGTCCTGCCAAGATTACTACCATCCGCATCGACGAGGAGACCAAGCATGCCGAGGTGTTCCTGCGTCCCGAGGAAGTATCGCTCGCCATTGGTCGTGGTGGCTTGAACATCAAGCTTGCCTCGATGCTCTCGGGCTATACAATCGACGTTTATCGCGACCTTGAGAACGATGAGGATGACGTTTATCTCGACCGCTTCAATGATGAGATAGACCAGTGGGTCATCGACGCCCTGAAGGCAATAGGCTGTGCTACTGCCAAAGCCGTGCTCAACACTCCCCGCCAGGATCTTATCGACAAAGCCGACCTTGAGGAAGACACCGTTGATGAGGTGCTTGAGATTCTGAGAGCTGAGTTTGAGGACTAGGCTAGATAATATAGATCTTTTAGAAAATCTAGATAGTATAGAAAAACTGAAAAAATTACACAAAAAACTTCTATAACTCGTTATCCAATATCTATGCGTGTAAAATTAAGTAAGATTATCAAAGATTTGAACGTTGGGCTACAGACCGTCCAAGACTTCTTCGAAAAGAAGAAGATTGACATCGAGGTTACCCCTAACACCAAGATTGATGAAGACGTGCTCGACATCCTCATCAAGGAATTCAAACCCGACATGGAGCAGAAGCTCAAGTCGGAGTACCTGACTAATGCCCGTCAAAAAGACAAGTCAAAACCTGCCGAGGAGACCGAAGCAGACAGGCAACCCGATGAAATCAAGACCGAGACACAGCTCGTGAAACCAAAAGTGATAGGAAAAATCAATCTTGATCCGCTGCCCGCAGCGTTTACAGAAAATCGTATCTAAAATGTCATGCAGCTCCTGCTCGCTTTTGTGCGCGATCAGGGAATCCTCCAGGGAAACCTTCAGATTGCCGG
>CALAVD010000047.1 GCA_937892085.1 uncultured Prevotellaceae bacterium | reverse complement strand
GAAGGCGGTGTTGAAGGCTTTGCCACTCCTAAGCACCTCGTGAAGGAAGACGGCACCCCAGCTAAGCAAGACGAGAAATTGCAATTCAAGGTTATCGAGTTCAACAAGGATGCTAAGCGCATCATCTTGAGCCACAGCCGCATCTTCGAGGATGAGCAGAAGGCCGAAGCTCGCAAGGCTAAGAAGGCTACCGCTAAGGCAGCTGCCGAGGAGCAGCCAGTAGCTCAGTCGAGCAACATCGAGAAGACCACTCTCGGTGACATCGACGCTCTCGCCGAACTGAAGCAGAAACTCGAGAAGGGCGAGTAACCCGCAACCAATTTCTTGAGGAAAAAGAAAGCGCCAGGTCCGCAAGGACTTGGCGTTTTTCTTTGTTTATCTCGAACAGGTAATTTGGGTCTATGCGGGACACTTCACTCGGCTTCCATGAGCAGGATGAGGCGGTTGCCGGTGTTGATATATCGTGCCACAAAGTCTTGAACGTCGGCTACTGTGATGCTATTGAGCAGTTGCCTATAATCACGGTCGAGGTTCACACCGTTCTTTACCCAGTTGCGCATCATAGCCATCCAGTAGGTGTTGTCCTCGATATCCTCATCATATACTTTGCTGTAGTATTTCTTCACCTTGTCGAGCTGCTCGTCGGTAATGCCGGCAACTGTCACGTCGTTGATGATTTTCTCGATGATGTCGCGGGCCTCGGCGCCCTTGCCGGCAGTGACAGTGACATTCAGCGGCATGAAGGTAACGGGACCGTCGTCGCCGTTCTGGTCGGTGACCAAACTGCAATGAGTATCCACATGATAGGTCCAGCCACGATTCTCGCGCAACTCTTCACGGAAGATGCCCGAGAACACCTGCCCCACCATCTTTGCCAGCAACACGTTGCGGGCGGTATAGGGGCAGTCGCCGGTCCAGAAGAAATACACCTTGTCCTGCGCTGTCTCCATCTTGCGAGTCCAGTAGTTCTTGACATCACCAGAGAATAGATGATAGCCTATGTCCTTAGCCTTCTCAGTGCGTCCATAGCCAGGCAAGGCGGCAAGGTAACGCTCGGTGAGCATCATCAATGAGTCGCGGTCGAAGTCGCCAATCACATACACCGTCATGTCGCTAACATCGGCAAAACGGTCTTTATAAACCTCCATGATACGGTCGTAGTTCACCTGCCCCGCTTCATCGAGAGTCAGTTTCTCGGCACCGAGGGGATGATGGCAGAAGACGTTGGCGAAAATGGAGTCGGCAAACTCAAACTTCGGGTCGTTCTGGTTGGCGAGACGGGTGCGAGTCTGCTCAAGATAGGCATTAAAGGCGTTCTCGTCTTTTTGTGGACTGGTGAGTTTGAGATACAGCAGCTGCATCGCAGTCTCAAGGTCGCCACGTGCCGATGAGCCTTGAAAGCCCTCCTCGGTCTTGCTCACAAAGGTGCGCATCTTCACATCCTTGCCGGCAAGCACCTTTTTCAGGTCGTTACCCATGAACTCGCCATAGCCACTGAGCGCCATCACAGCATTTATCGACTTTAATGATGCGGCATCCTCGGCGCGGTAGTTCTGCGAGAGTCCGCCTGGCGAGGTGCCGGCAATCACCACTTCGCCAGCCTTTATAGTGGTGGGCTTTACAAGCACTGTGACGCCGTTGCTCAGCGTCCATTTCTCGGCATCCCACTCTGTCACGCTCTCTTGCGCCACAATCTTGCCGGCAGCAGGCACGGTGGGCAACAGGCGGTCGGCATTCACTTTGTCAATATATGCTTCCACTTCTTGCACCCTACCCTCTCGGTAAGCGTCGATGAGCTCCTGCTGTGAAGGCAGCGTGGCGGTCTCGCTCTCAGGGGCAAAGGTGAGTAGCACCACATTACGCTCGGTGTCGCTGGTGAGTCGGCTCACATAGGTGTTCACATCCTCAAGCGTCGCTTCGTTCATTATCTTGCGCATGATTTTATACTGAGTGTCAAACGACGGGATGGGCTCGCCTTCGAGGTAGGCGCGCACGAAATCGCGGCAGTAGTTAGTGTTGCTGTACTTGTCGCGCTCGCGGTACATCTTCTCGAGCGAGCTCTCATAGTTGAGGCGCGCGCGGCGCAACTCGCTCTCGGTGAATCCATATTGCTGCACTCTTTTCACCTCACGCGACATCCACTCCATAGCCTGTGCCGCCTTGCCGCTCTTGCTCACGCCAATGAGCTGGAAAGCATCACGACTCTTGGCGAGCATGAAGCTGCGGTCGGCGGCATGAACAGCGGTGAACGGCGCGTTAGGCTGCTGGGCGAGGTCGCTAAGTCTTGAATTAAGCATCGATGCAACCATGCGCGTGAGGTATTCATCTTGAAAATAGGCGGTAGTGCCTTTAAGAGCATCGTCAAGAGAGTCGTGCTTATACATGAGCCTCACACTGATGTTTGTTTGCTCTCGGTCGGTCTCTATGCACGAGATAATCTCCTCATTGTCGGGTATCTCTACCCTTTCTGCCGGGGAGGCGTTCTTGGGATTCTTCACCTTGCCAAAGAGTTCCACAATCTTGCCCACAGCATAGTCAGGGTCGATGTCGCCTACCACAATGATACATTGGTTTGATGGATGATACCATCGTTTGTAGTAGTCACGCAATTCCTTGTGCTTGAAGTTCTTGACAACGCTCATCAGCCCGATGGGCATGCGCTCACCATAGAGGCTGCCTTGATAGAGAGTGGGCGCACTCTTCTCAAGAAGGCGATAATTAGCCCCGGTGCGGTGGCGCCACTCGCCTTCTATCACGCCACGCTCCTTGTCTATCTCCTTGCCGTCGAGAGTGAGGTCGTGACCCCAGTCGGCAAGCACCAAGAAGCAGGAGTCAAGAGCCGAGCGGCGGTCGGTTGGCACATTGCTGATGTTATACACCGTCTCATCGGTAGAGGTGTAGGCGTTGAGGTTGGCGCCAAATTTCACTCCTATCGACTCCATGTAGCTAATGAGTGAGTTGCCCGGGAAATGCTTGGTGCCGTTAAAGCACATGTGTTCAAGGAAATGCGCCAGTCCTCGCTGGTTCTCCTGCTCCTGCAATGACCCCACGCGCTGTGCTATGAAAAAGTCGGCGCGGTGCTCAGGATAGTTGTTTTGCTTGACATAGTAGGTCAAGCCATTAGGCAGCGTGCCTGTGCGCACAGCAGGGTCGGCAGGCACCACATCTTGCGCGATGCCATTGAATGCAAGTGCCACACTTGCTGCCATGAATAGAATAGTTCGTTTCATCTTTATATATTTTATGAGTCCACTTTAAAAAATAAAAGCACACGAATTAAACTAATTTCAACGAATTTTATTTAATTGATATTCAATTAGTTTTTAATCGTCTTTAATCGTTTGAATATTTGAATCAGCACAAAATGCCACTTTTTAAAGTGCACTCTTTAATTTATTGTCAAAACACAAAACCTAACGATAGATTTAGTTCGTCACGATGGGTTGATAGCACAAAATTGGTGTGTTGCCACTGTGCACACACATGAAGAGCATACTTTACATTAATGGCAACAGTAGCGTCGAGCGCTGCCAGCAACATGGTGCGCTTGTCGCTTAAATAGTTGAAATTGGCAACTACGACACGTTGCAAACCTGCCAGCTCGGGCTTCACATCATCGTTGAGCAATAGCTCGCTTGAAGTTGGTGATTGATGGTTCACACCCAATGCGAGCGATAGATGAGTGCGCCAGCCAAACTGGGCACTGCCTTTCATTTTGAGACCATAGTTCATGGTGTTGACTTGCTTGCAGCTCGCTGGGTCAACATAAATTTCGTTGTAGTGATGATACCCCACTGCGGGATGTGCCGCCAGCGTCAAGAGCCCAAATCTGTGCTGCAACACTCCATCGACCGAAGCGACAAAGATGTTCTGGAACGACATGGCTATAGCGCCAATCTGGGAATAGACCGACCCTGCTGGGTCGCCAAACACATTCTCGGTGCCCACACGCCTCGATGCCTCCACACATGCTTTCACACCCCAATCGGCTGCAATCCATCCAGCTTCGGCACGCAGTTCGTTATGCGATACGTGCGCCATTGGCAGCTTGTTGAGCTGGGTGATGATGTTGTTGAAGGTGAAGCGCGACGCTTCGACACTTGCCGTGAGTCCTTCGCCTGTAGAAGGGTAAAAATTGAGCGAAGCGCCAAAGCGGTTCCCATTATAATAGGTCTGAATGCCTGTTCCGGCAAATCGACTGTAATCGTTGGCAAATCCCAGCAAATGAAAAATCTTGTCGTTGCCGAGTTCGCTGTAGAATGCCACATTGTTGGTTTGCTTATATTTTTTATAATTAATGCTTGCCGCAAGCACATAGTCGCGCCACACATTGTAACCTATGCCTGCACGCACATCAAGGTCGGCAGTCACATTGCGAGGACGTGGATCCACATTGCGGTAATAAAGGCCTGCCGTGTAGCCTATTGAAGCACCAAGTGCCAACCTATTGCCATATCTTGCCCATCCACCCATGAAGCTATAACGCTCCACGTTCATGTTGCCGCCCACACTGTCGGCAAGCAGATAGGGCTGCACCACCGTTGGCTCGCTGGTCTCGTTCCAGTTGATGCCATCGATGCGCCCATTGTGGTAGTAGGCCTCGCCCCACAGGGTGGTGTTGCGGTATTTCATATAGGTAGCGGCATCGAAGAGCAACGTGTGGTCCTTGTCGCCTTGCTGCACATCAACGGCATAGTTCTCGCGGCGGCTGTTGTATCCCACTTTCACCTCACTAAACGAGTAATCCTGCCTAAACTGCATCACTGCAGGGTTACTCCACGGTAGCGAGAGCAGTTGCTCAGTCTCAAGCGCATTGCGTCGCACACGTTGCATCACTGTTGCCGAGTCAGCAACATCTTGCGCCATCGCTGAGCATGCAACAATCATCGCTGCTACAAATAATATGTTCTTATTATAATTGCACATTATGATTTAATAAATTGGTGACACCCCATCCCAAGTGCGCTGTGTGCATTTGGTGCCCTGATAGTCGATGGCAGTGCCTTGACGCTCAATCTCGCTGGGAGTGACGTAGCTGTTGAAATCCTCACTCGAGTTGTTGGTATCCTTTAGCACTGGGCGCCCGTCCTTGAGATACAGCATCTTGCGACGCACGCTGTGGAAGTAGCGAGTCTTGTCGTGATCCATCGTGCCGCAGTAAGCATAGCCACGGTCGAGCGACGAGTGGGTCACGTTCCATGCGTAGGAGGCCTCCACACTGCAGTTCACGGCATCTACAATCCACTCGTTGGGAATTTTATAGGCGTGCTGACTCATGGGATAGGTGCCCGCCTCAACCACTATCTCGTAGTTGTAGCGATACAGATACTGCGACAGGTATTGCTCCTTGTCGATAGGGATGCGCGCCAGTGCCCATGCCTTGAAGCCGCGGTTGTGCAGCAAGAAGAACGACAGGGTGTAGCAATACCACTTGTCGAGGTTGGGCACCGTGGGGCTGTCGATGTCGAGATTAGTAGGCG
>CALAVD010000046.1 GCA_937892085.1 uncultured Prevotellaceae bacterium | reverse complement strand
GAGTTGGCTGGGCCCCCCTTACAGTGGTGGCGGACACACTAAGCAGGTGGGCACCGACTGCTCAGGATTTGTAATGGAACTGTACCTCACCGTCTATAACATAGCATTAGAGCGGCGAGGCGGACTCCAGTACTACAACAACTGCACCCCCATCGACAAGGAAGCCCTACGAGAGGGCGATCTCGTGTTCTTCAACAACGGAGAGGGCGGAAAAATCAGTCATGTAGGCATCTACTTGAAAGACAATAAATTTGCCCACGCATCATCATCACGTGGTGTAGTAATCGACGACCTAACTGGCAAATACTATGTAAAACACTTCTTCGCCGCAGGCCGCGTGAAGAGATAACGAGAGGGAAGAGGTGAGAGGGAAGAGGGAAGAGGGAAGAGATTATTGGTTAGACCCTCATTGGGCGCGCCCAAAAACAAAACCGATAATATTCATTTATATAATCGTTTGTTTTACAAATACTTACACAACGCATATATAGTAGAGGTGAGGCTTACGGCTTAAAACTTAACCACTGCTCCGCTCGATTTGATGCTGTGATATGGCAAGTCTAATTCCTGGCACTCTTTTTCCAGGGCGGGGAGGTTGTCGTCGTAAATGTCGCCCGAGAGGATTACGTTTTTCACGTCATAAAGTTCCCTCGCCCGAGCGATTGTGGAATGATACTGCTTGGTCACCACAAGGAGGTCAAATTTCACCTCACCGCTATCGCTCGCCTCATAGTTCTTCCACCTCCCTTTTCCCACGGCAACGACCGACCTGTCGCCGAACATGGCAAAAGGATGTTTAACTATGCCATCATCTATCGACATCTGAGTGGAATTATCCACCACCCACAACGAATCAATGCCATAGTGAGCTAAAAAAGCTCTGTGTTGACGCTTAAACACCTCTACATCATAATCATTTTCCACATCAGGAACCCATAGCATTGCCTTGCCGTGGTTGAAATACAGCACTGGCGTGGAATTATAGGAGTTGAAAATCACCAGCCCCTGCTTCGGGGTCTTAGCATCAATCACTAAGCCGTGAGCCATCCATAATATCAACACCACTCCCGCCGCCAAGAGCCATCGCACGTTGCGACGATACAGCCACAACACAAGCATGACAAGAATGGCATAATATGCCACCACCGCCACCCAAGTCACATAGACCTCGCTATGCCCGAAACTCCATGTGCTGAACCAGTTCACCGAGCCGTTGACAAAGCTCGTCAACCAGTCGAGAACAGTGTTAAGCCATGTGAGAGAGCCGCCCAAAGCCAGCAATAACAGTACCACGGCACCAAGTGTCATGAAAACGGGGAAAACAGGCAAGATGAAGAAATTGGCGAGCACCGCCATCACCGATAGAGTGTTGAAATAATAGGCTGTCAAGATTGATGATGAGAGTATCGCCACCAGCGAAGTGAGGAACAAAGAATAGAGATATTTCAACAACTTGTTAGAGGGATATTTCACATCAAAGGTCTGGTAGAATACTATAAGTGCAGTAACAGTGACAAAACTCAGTTGGAAGCCCACACTATATAACGAGCCTGGAGAGAAGACGAGGATGACAAGCGCAGCAGCAGCCACCGAGTTGAGCGGTGTGGATTTGCGGTAGAACAGCACCGACATAAAGACGAAGGCAATCATCACCGTGGACCTTACCACCGAGGGCGACATACCGGTCAGCACGTCATAGCCTATCAGCAGGAGCAACGTGAGCACCAGTCGCAGCTTCTTAGCGTGGATATAGTCTAATGGGAAGAGAAGAAACCATATCAGTAACGCGATTATGGCAATATGCAATCCGCTGAGGGCGAGAACATGAGCCACGCCCACCACCGAGAAGTGCTCACGTGTCGCGGGTAAGATGAAATCATCGTTGCCTAACAGAACGGCTATCAGCATGGATTGTGTTTCAGGTTGGAGAGTGCTATTCAGAATTTTATGCTCCAACTGCTGACGCACGTTCATGACACGAGTCATCAACGTGGGCGACGCTCCCACTTTCTCTACCATCTCCAGTTGTGTGTGCTGGCAATAACAGATGCCTTTGTTATGCAAATAGAACGCATAGTCCATCTCATCGGGATTGCCTAAATTTCTGACAGCAGCGATGTCTAATGAAAACGCTATCAAATCGCCAGGCTCCAACTCATAGTCACAGCCACTTGTAGAGAGCAGAATGTGTGTATTATTAGGCAAAGCGTCACCATTCTCAAGTTTCATCAGCCTCACCTGCATCTCCATGCTCTTTTCATGAAAGTCAACACCTTCAATTCTTGCCAATACAGCTCTACCTTTCAACGCTTTGACATCAAGTTCAGATGGCGCAGCGATATAAGCCGCAAGCCACCCCACTGCCACCATAAATAGCGACATCGGAAGAATGTGCCAACTGCGCGCCCTTAGCGACACAACTGGCGACTTCTTCGTGAACATCAGCACAATTGCAGCAACAACAGCTATCGTCACTAACGCTACTGGCAGCCAAGTGAACGAAAAATATCG
Source organism: uncultured Prevotellaceae bacterium (assembly GCA_937892085.1). Taxonomy (GTDB): domain Bacteria; phylum Bacteroidota; class Bacteroidia; order Bacteroidales; family Muribaculaceae; genus Sodaliphilus. Next base: position 2,967 of record CALAVD010000046.1, on the reverse strand, counting down.
GAATAGCAGAATGCCGACGGCTAACGGAATTAACAATCTCAGCACTGGCAATCTCGACAAGAAGCTTGGCCTGCCCATAACTATCGAGGTAATGGGCTACAGTTCAGTCCAGATTCTATAAGACTCAAACGCCTGTAGCAAGAGCATTTCAATGCCATTCTTCACCTTTGCACCATGCGCTGCCGACTGCTTCATAAATTCAGTCTCACTTGGGTTATACACTAAGTCATAACACAGGTGTGACGGAGTGATGAAGCGATAAGGAATAGGAGGACATATTCCCGTGTGAGGATAAGTGCCGAGTGGTGTGGTGTTTACAATGAGCTTGTGGTCATGAATCATCTGCTTGGTGAGCTCCTCGTAGGTGATTGTCTGAGCCGATTTACGGCGTGAAACCAACCCCACTTCTATCCCTAAAGACTCAAGAACTGCTTTCACGGCTCTGCAAGCGCCACCCGTACCCAAGACGAGTGCCTTATTCATCTCAGAGGTGAGCAAAGGCTCTAATGAGTTTTTAAATCCTATGAAATCAGAGTTATAGCCCACTAATTTCAGCGAGCTTTCACTACGCATTCTGATTATTTTAACAACATTCACTGCCCCCACCAGCTGGGCAGTCTCATCAAGTTCGTCCATAAAGGCAATAACTTGCTCCTTGTATGGCGATGTAACATTAAGACCTCCTATGTTAGGATACTCGCTCAACACCACCATCATTTCACTAACATCATCAATCTCAAAGTTGAGATAGCAGGCATCAATCTCCTCGGCAATAAACTTCTGGTTGAAGAAGTCCATCGAGAGAGAATGGGTGAGCGATTTCCCTATTAGTCCATATATCTTACTCTGGTCAGGCATGAATGATAATATTAAAAGTCTGTTAGAAATTGCAAATATAATCAAAAATGATAGTTCAACCAAATATTTGGGATTTTTTTTGACATAAAAAAATTTTTCTGGCCATGAAATGCAACTTGAGAATAACTTCCCGGATAATTATTATTATCATGAGGGAAAAAGCATTATTTTTGTAAAACTTTTCATCAAGTAATATGAACAACGCATTAAGTCCAGCACGCAAAACTATTGTGGGCGTGCAGTTTCTCTTTGTGGCATTTGGCGCTACGGTGCTGATGCCACTTCTTGCAGGGTTAGACCCCGCCACCGCCTTATTCTCGGCAGGCATTGGCGCCCTTATCTTCCATGCCGTGACCAAAGGCAAAGTGCCCATCTTCCTCGGCTCGAGTTTCGCGTTCATCGCTCCCATTTTGCAATCGATCAAGGAATGGGGATTGCAAGGAGAATTAGCAGGTTTTGCTGGAGTGGCAGTAATCTATTTCATAGCCTCGGCGCTAATCAGATGGAAAGGCACTAAGTTCCTCACCCACCTGTTTCCTCCTGTGGTGGTGGGTCCCGTCATCATCCTCATCGGCCTTTCCTTAGCAGGCACCGCTGTGGATATGTCAAAGGACAACTGGCTGCTGGATAGCTCTTGCCACACTGATTGAGCATGTGGGCGACGTGTATGTGGTGAGCAACGTTGCCGACAAAGATTTCGTCAAAGACCCGGGACTGCACCGCACCATGCTTGGCGATGGTCTTGCCTGCCTCGCCGCAGCCTTTATGGGAGGTCCTCCAGTAACCACCTACAGCGAAGTCACTGGTGCGATGCAAATCACCAAAATCACTTCACCATCAGTTATCCGCATCACCGCAGTCACGGCGATAGTTTTCTCGGTGTTTGGGAAACTCAACGCATTCCTTCAGAGCATTCCTCAGGCAGTGCTCGGAGGAATCATGCTCATGCTGTTTGGCACCATTGCCACTGTGGGAATACAGAACCTGGTGCGCAACAAAGTGGACTTCGGTGACACACGAAACATTATCATTGCGAGCATCATGTTAACCACAGGAGTTGGCGGTGCTGAGCTCACAGCCGGCACTTTCAGCCTCTCGGGAATAGGCTTAGCGGCAATCGTGGGCATCATCCTAAACCTTGCTCTTCTCCAAAAACATAAAAAGGAAAATCAAACTGATAATTAACGACTTGCAAAATACCACCAACTAATAATCATCAAAATCTTTTGAAATTAGAAATTTAAGCTGTAAATTTGTAGCTTAAATTGAAAATTAATTTTTTAATTGAGTTGCCGAGAAGATAGCATTGGCTTGTTTGCTCGTCAGCTTGTAAGCTTTTAAAAAATATGACAACCTATCTTGTAACAGGTGCGGCCGGCTTTATCGGCGCCAATTTTTTGAAATATGTGACTGCCAAGCATGGCAATGACATCAAGGTTATCGTGCTCGACGCGCTAACATACGCTGGCAACATCAATTCCATAAAAGAGGAGCTTGAGTTGCCTAATGTAAAGTTTGTAAAAGGCGACATTAAGGACCAAGGTGTAGTGAAGCAGATTTTCGCCGACAACGACATCGACTTCGTTGTAAACTTCGCCGCCGAGAGCCATGTGGATCGCAGCATAGAGAACCCTAAACTCTTCCTTGAGACAAACATATTGGGTACTCAAAACCTGCTCAACTGCGCCCGCGACGCTTGGGCCGTCGGCAAAGATGAGCACGGCAAGCCTGCCTATAAACCAGGCAAGAAATATCTGCAAATCTCTACCGACGAGGTATATGGGTCGCTTGAGAAAGACTACGATGAGGCGCAGACTTTGCAAGTTAGCGATGAGCTCAAGAGAGTGATTGAGGGACGTCAAGACCTCACGACCTTTGGTAAGAAGTTTTTCACCGAAGAGACTCCATTGTCGCCACGCTCGCCCTACTCAGCATCTAAGACCAGTGCCGACATGATAGCGATGGCATATTATCACACCTACAACTTCCCAATCAATATTACACGTTGCAGCAACAACTACGGTCCCTACCACTTCCCCGAGAAGCTTATTCCGCTGGTAATCCACAATATTCTCGAAGGCAAGAAACTGCCAGTCTATGGCAAGGGAC
>CALAVD010000045.1 GCA_937892085.1 uncultured Prevotellaceae bacterium | reverse complement strand
ACGGGGTTTCTTCCGGGCTGTTTGCCGGCCCTGAAATCCGGCGGGGGAGCGTGGTCTGGGTGCAGTTTGCCACCCGCAAGGCACCGTCGCTTGCGGTTGTCGCGAAGGTGCATTCTGAGCGCCCCGCGTTCAACGTGCGGTGCGCCTACCCGCATGCGTCGGGCTACGTTTTTAACGAGCGGTACATGGAATCGCTCGAATGGGTGGCGCGTTACTACATAAGCACGCCGATGAAGGCGCTGGACGTGTTCTGGCCTGCCGATTTCGGGAAGTATCTCGATGCGCTTGCGGCAAGGCAAGCGGAGGCTGGCGAAGTTTCGGGCGAGGAAGGTGCGGCTGCCCAGATGCCCGCGCGCCCCGACGTGCCTCCGCTTACCGATGAACAGCAGGTGGCGCTCGACTCGCTCGTGTCCGACCTTTCGGGTACGGGCTTCCGAGGATCGCTCTTGCATGGTGTGACCGGTTCCGGCAAGACGCGCGTGTACCAGGAACTTGCCTACGAGGCGTTGAGCCGCGGGTTGCGCGTCTTGATTCTCGTTCCCGAAATCGGGTTGACCCCGCAGACGGCGGGCCGGTTCGAGGACTTTTTGCGGGTGCCCGTGCACGTGCTGCACTCGGCGCTCTCCGCCCCGAAGCGACGCGAATCCTTCGTCTCGATTCTGGAAGGGAGCGCGCGTGTGGTTCTCGGGACCCGGAGCGCGATACTTGCTCCGTTCGATTTCGATGTCGTGATTCTCGACGAGGAACACGATTCCTCGTTCAAGCAGCAGGACCCCGCCCCGCGCTACCATACCCGCGAACTCGCGTTCCACCTGGCCTACAAGTACGGGGCGCTCGTGGTACTCGGGAGCGCGACCCCCTGCATCGAGACCTTCCATAACGCAAGTACAGATAAATTAAAATACCTCAAGTTGCAGAAGCGCGCGACGTCGGCGAGCCTGCCCGAGGTGAGCATCGTCGATATGGGGAAGGTCCGCCAGCAGAAGGGAATCCTCATGTCGCCCGATTTGCGAGACGCCCTCGTGAAGTGCGTTGCGGATGGCGACCAGGCGATTGTGCTCATGAACCGCCGCGGGTATTCCAAAGTCCGCATTTGCGGGGAATGCGGCGAGACGCTCTACTGCAAGAACTGCCATGTGCCGCTCGTTTACCACAGGCAGTACAATTCCCTGCTGTGCCACTACTGCGGGCTGCTTTACCCGGTGAACACGCCGTGCCGTGCCTGCGGGGCCGAAACATACGAGTTCGTGGGCGGTGCCATCGAAAAGCTCGAGGAAGAAATCCTGGAGTGGGTGCCGGATGCAAAGATTGTGCGCATGGACCGCGATACCACGCAGAACGTGGGCTCGGTCGAGAAGATTCTGGAATCGTTCCGGAAGGGCGAATACAACATTCTGCTCGGCACGCAGATGGTCGCGAAGGGCCACGATTTTCCGGGCGTGAAACTCGTGGGCGTCGTGGGTGCCGATAGCGGTTTCGGGATGCCCGATTTCCGCAGTACGGAGAGGCTGTTCCAGTTGCTGAGCCAGACGGCGGGGCGTGCGGGCCGTGCCGGGGGTACGGGCCGCGTGCTAATCCAGACGCAGAACCCGAACGAGCCGGTGATGAACTTCGCACTCCACCACGATTTTGCGGGCTTTGCCGAGATGGAAACCCGCGACCGTAAGGACGCCTTTTACCCGCCGTTCTGCAAGATGGTGGAGGTCTCCTTCGGGAGCCGTGACGAGGGCGCCCTGCGCGATGCTATCGCCCGCGTGGAAGCGCTTTGCCGTGCCGAAAAGAGCCTGATGGTCATGGGCCCGGTGGATGCGTTTATCCCCGTGGTGCAGAATGTTCGCTGGGTAAAACTGTACCTGAAGTCGAACGACCTCTCGGCGGTGCGCCGAATCCTTTCGCCTGTCGTGAACGCGCCGAAACCCGTGTTCCCCGGCGTGGATATCAAGGTGGAAATCGAATAAAGAAAGGGTCCCGGTAAAAACCGGAACCCTGTTTTGAAATTGCGCGCGATGTATTAGCCGCAGTAGAAGTACGTCTTCACGAGCTTCTGCATGGCGGTCTTGGACTTCGTGACCTGGGCGCGGAGCGTCTTGTCCTTGAAGGCCTTGAGCTGGGCCATGATGCCGTCGATCATGGCGGGGCTGAACACGCCGTGCTGCTCATAGACGGCACGCTGCTGCTCGAGGCAGTCGGCGCTTGCCACGCAGCTGTCGGGGAGCTGTGCCAGCGTTGCCAGGCGTCCCTCGTTCTCCTTGTCGTGGATGTTGACGTTGACATAGGTCTTCTCGGCAACCTCCAGGGCGTTGTCCATCTCAAAGCCGTGGCGGCATGCCACGCACAGGCCGGCGAGCAGCTGATAGAGGTCGGCGCTGCCGTCGGGCGAGCGCATCTCCACGGTCTGCTTGATGCTGGTGTCGCGCTTGCTGTCGGTCTCCTGTGGGTTGGCCATGTGGCACATGTCGGCATCGGCATTCCAGCCCAGTGGCACGCGCACGAGCACCGAGCGGTTGCGGTCGCCCCAGCACACGTTGGTGGGAGCCTCCTGGTGAGGCACGAGGCGGAAGTAGCTGGTTGGGTTCTTGTTGCCGAAGGCGGTGATGCTGGGTGCCAGGTCCATCATGCCGGCGATAGCCTTGCGAGCCACCTCGCTGAGCGCTCCGCCGTCGAGCATCTGGTTCTTGCCGTCCTTCATCAGGCGCATGTGGATGTGGAGACCCGAGCCAGCTTTGCCCACGGTGATCTTGGGAGCAAATGTCACGTCAAGGCCGAGCTGATAGGCGAGGTTGCGGATTACCCACTTGGCGAGCATCAGCTGGTCGGCGGCTTCCTCGGCGGGAACTGGCAGGAACTCAATCTCGTTCTGCTCATAGAGCTTGCCGTCTTGAGTAAAGTTGCCAACTTCGCTGTGACCATATTTGATTTGTCCGCCGGTCTGAGCGATATATTTCATGCAGAGCTGGCGGAAGTCGTTATACTTGGCATAGGGGGCACTCTCGTGGTATCCGCGCTGGTCGATGGCGGGGAACGCCTCGTCGTCGTTGTCGATAACGTAGTACTCAAGTTCGCCCATCGCATGGAATTCCATGCCGGTCACCTCCTTGAAGGCGCTGCACGCCTTGGCGAGGGTCTGCTCGGGAGCGCTGGCGAGGGGGTTGCCGTCCTTGTCGAAGTAGGAGCATAGCATGCACAGCGTGGGAATCTCGGCAAAGGGGTGAACAAATGCTGTGGAGTAGCGTGGCAGCACATAGAGGTCGCTGCTGCCAGCCTGGATAAAGGAGAAGAGGCTTGAGCCGTCAACGCGCTCACCACAGGTGAGGATGGTGTCGAGGTAGTCGAGGTCGGTAATCACGAAGTTCAAAGTCTTGAGCTTGCCGTCGCCACCGGGGTACATGAAGTTGAGCATCTCGATGTCGTTCTCAACCACAAAGCGCACGATGTCGGCTTTTGTAAACTCTTCTTTAGGCTTTTGCAGGAATGCAATCAATTCATTGGCATTGAAAGCCAAAGCGTCGTTGTTCATAATTTAGTTTTTTGTTTTATAAGTTGTTAATAGAGTATTGTGTCGAAAATTTTCACAAAGGTACAAAAAAAACGGAAACCTGCACTTTAACCACTGCTTTTTAACAACATTTGTGGATTTGTGCCACCTGATTTCTCCAAAGGTGTCATGTTTAGTGTTTAGGGGTTAGAGGTTAGTGTTTTCATCAAATTTTTTGCGAAGCGACCCTTCCTGTAGCCTACTGTCAGTGTGGGGGTGGGTAAAAAACTTGCGAGTTTTTTTGCGTGACTTAGATATTTGTCTTACTTTTGCAAAGAAAAAAAGAATCACTAAAAATAAAACTTGTATATGAGTAAAATCACATGCCCCAATTGCGGAAATTCGCTGCCCGAAGGCTCTGCATTTTGCAACCGCTGCGGTAGCAGGGTAGAACCCGAACGCTACACAAGCAACAGCCGCTTTGACCAAGACGACGATTGGAGTGCGCCAGCCACCAGGCTTGAGCAACGCCAAAACAGCCGTCGCAACAGCAGCAGTGGCAAGAACTACACGCTCTATGCCCTCATAGCACTTGCCGTGATAGGCTTTTGCACACTGGTTTATTGCACACGTTGCACCAAGAGCGACCGTGGCACCCACACGTTGAGCACCGTGGATGAGAGTGCAGCAGCTTGTGCCGACACGCTGCAACGTGCCCTTAACGACTACAACTATGTGGGCGACGGCGCGCGCATAGTCTATGCATCGCGCGTCACCGGCTCTCAGCCTGGCGCCAACGATGTGATTGTGGGTATCACCCAGAAGACCGGCGAGTTCTACAAAATCTACAAACTCGTCAAGAAAGAAGGCAAGTGGGCTATCGACCCCGAGAACGTGAAGCAGATATCGACTGCGGGCTACGACCTGACCTTCGACCAAGACAAGATGATGGCAGGCCGCGACGTCATCCCACAAGTGGTGGACATCGCCGGCAAGAAGTATTTCTTCTATGCCTTCATGCAGACGCCACAGGGCGACCAAAGCCGCGCGCAAGTAGTGCTCAACATGTATGACGTGGACACCCGAGCCATCACCACCGCCACCTATGAGGGCGAGTTCCAGAACATCAACAGCGAGCGGGTGATACTTTGTAATCCCGCTACCGGCTCGAGCGAAGTGGTGAAGTGGATGAACGAGACAGCGCGCAACTTCATCCGCATCATCCGCTTCCAGGGCGAGGAGCAGCAAGCCCAGGAGGAGCAGAAGCAAGAAGAGGAGCAGCCGGTTGAGGAAGTGAAACCTGTGGAAGAGCCCAAGGCCGAGCAGCCCGAGAACTCGGCAGTGACCGAGGTCAAAGACAAGGACGACGCCATGTTCAATATCGACGATGTGGTGAAGACCGTGCGGGCTGGAAACTACAAGGTGATGCTGCTCAAAAACGGCAGCGTGGTGAGCTACAACAACGCCACCGGGCAAAACTCCAAGATTCACAGCGGTGGAGCTAAGGACATAGGCTTCTACGACATTGCTAATTGCATCCTCAGCATCCGCAACAACGACGATACCCGCAAGCGCGTGAACCTCAACACCGGCCAGATAGTAAATGTCAACGCCGAGGCAGCTCCTCAGCCCGAGAAGAAAGAAGAACCTAAGAAGGAGGAGCCCAAGAAAGAAGAGCCCAAGAAGGAAGGGTAATGCTCTGCACCAATCTATGGATTTCCTTCCTTTGAGCGAAATATTGGCACGCGGCGAGAAAAGCGTCTCTCCGCGTGCTTTGTATCAACTGCAGCAGCCTCTCGTCGAGGCGATGATAGAGTGGCGCGACAGCAAGAACTCAGGAGAGCAGCTGAGTGAACAGTCGGTAGAAATCAGCAGCGACGGCAAGCACATCAGGCTGGTGGATGCCAGCAGCGACGAAGGTGAGAACATCGCTTGCTACGGCACGCTGCTGCTCACCGCCCTCGACCACAGCACCTTGCGCGACAAGCGGCTGCGGCGCATCGCCGAGCAGTGTGCCGCTGGCGAGGTCGCCAACCTCGAGACGCTGCACCTCATGCTTGAGCGCATGGTGAGCAGTACCATCTACTGGCTTCTTCTTGCCATCGTCCTCGCTGGGCTGGCACTCCTCGCTCTCGTGAAATAGCCGTGAAAGGCACAATTTGCTCAAAAAATTTTTGGGAAACGACTTATTTATTTAACTTTGCGTCGGTAAAAGATTGAGAACTATGAATAAAACCGTTTTTAAAGGGAACAAAATATTACTTCTAATAATAGTGCTGATATTCAGCGCCACACAAGCACATGCCGTTTTCAAGGAGCATGACTTCGGCAAGACCATCGATGTGCTGTGCGCTGAGCTTGAGATGAAATATAAGCATCAGCAGCAAACCATGAAGGAGCTTGAGCAACGGGCGCAGAAGCAGCATGAACAACTCGTTGCCACAATGCAGCAAATCGACCAGATTTCGCTGATACTCTACTCACAAAGCAGTGAATTTACGTTCGACATTGCCTACGCCTGTCAGCAAGCTACCGACCTGTATAACAACTCACGCATCACGCATGTGCCATTCGACAAGATAATGGTGAAGCTCGATGCCGAAGTAGAGCGATATGACAGCCTCATCAATGTGCTCAAGCACATCTCGCCAGCCATCGAGAACAAAGAGAATAGCTCGCTCACCGAGGTCGCCGACAGCATCATGGAGTCGCAGCAGGCCGACGGCAATGCTATCAACGTTAATCCCGAAGCCATCAACGACCCCAAGCGCGATGTGGAGCAGATGGCGCTCTATGTGCTCAACGAAGAGGAAATCAAGATAAGGGAGAAATGTATCTTCTATGCCGAAGCGTTACGCGACAACACCATCAAAATCAAGGAGAAGATGAGCTCCGACAAGCGTTACTACGACGAGGTGTCGGAGAAACTGAAAGCGCTGAACACCTATGCCTTGAAACAATATGAGCAACTGCAAAACAGCATCTTCAAGAATGGCGACAGCAACTATTTCCAAGTGCTTGCATCGCTCGGCAACAACTACGGCCGCATCAATTCCCAGCTCCGTGAGAAATACCAGGAGCTGAACCGCGATGGCTCGCACTCACACATCAAGAGCCAGTGGCGCGGACCAGTAATCCTCATCACATCGGTATTTATCCTCTTCTATATCTTCATCGCAACGATACTGAGCGTGATAATCCTGAGGTGGTGCCTGCCCAAGAAAATCAGGGACAACTCCAACTACAAGCGTCGCCGCACCATCATAGGCCTCGCCTGTGGCGTGTTCCTCTTCTCGGTGTTCATCACCATCGCTAATTCTCTCATGCACCACAATTTCATCGTCATGGCGATAGGCATCACCCTCGACTACTCCTGGCTGATGTTTGCCATATTGCTGTCGCTGCTCATCAGGCTCAGCAGCAAGCAAATCAATGCCGGCGTGCTGGTTTACACACCGTTCATGCTTCTGGCTTTTGTGGTGATAGTGTTCCGCATTATTTTCATTCCTAACAATGTTGTAAACCTCATCTTCCCACCAGTGATATTGGCATTCACCATTTGGCAGTTTGTTGTGGTCAGGAAGCGCCATGTCAAGATTCCAACCATCGACATCGTCTTCTCCACCATCTCGCTCATTGCGATGATAGCCTCGTGCCTCTTAGCGTGGATAGGCTACACCCTGCTTGCCGTGCAAATCATCGTGTGGTGGTCGTTCCAGCTCGCTTGCATCCAGACCATCGTTTGCCTCTACGACCTCGCCAAGATGTATAACGAGAAGTATCTTGTGAAGCACATCATGAAGGAGACGACGGCGAAGCTCAAGGGTAAAAACAAGAAGCCCAACGAGAAAAAGCTCTTCAACAAGATTCTTGCCGAAGAGAAGAAGGGCGACTACATCCACCACTCTTGGGGCTACGACTTCTTTATCAAGGTGGTGCTGCCAGTGCTGGCGGTGCTCTCGGTGCTCGTGAGCATACTCTTTGCTGTCAATATGTTTGACATGAAGCAGATGCTGGTGAAGTATTTCTACTATAACTTCATCGACCAGAATGGCCTCATCCAAATCTCGCTCTACAAGATAGTGCTGGTGAGCGCGTTGTTCTTCGTGTTCTACTATATCAACTACTTAGCGCACTCGCTGTACCGCCGTTACAAGCTCAAGCAGTTTGCCAAGACCGACGCCACGCGGCGCCCCAATATCACCCTGGCCAACAATATCATCACCATAGTGGTGTGGGGCAGCTTCTTCATCTTTGCTCTCGTGCTCTTCAAGGTGCCCAAGAGCGGCATCTCGCTAATCTCGGCAGGTTTGGCGACAGGTCTCGGATTTGCCATGAAAGACATTCTCGAGAATTTCATCTATGGACTCTCGTTGATGTCGGGACGCGTGAGAGTGGGCGACTACATCGAGTGCGACGGCATTATGGGAAAAGTAGAAAGCATAGGCTATCAAAGCACTCAAATCGTCACCCCCGACGGCAGTATCATCGCGTTTCTTAACGCGTCGCTGTTTAACAAGAATTTCAAGAACTTCACTAAGAACCACAGCTACGAGTATGTGAAGTTGCCCGTTGGTGTGGCCTATGGCGTGAACGTGGACGAAGTGCGAGAATTACTTGAGACCAACCTTAGCACCCTCATCGACAGCACCAGTGCCAGCGGCCGCTCAGTGATACAGAAGAAGCATGGCTTCAAGGTGTTCTTCGGCGACTTTGGCGAGAATTCGGTAGATCTTATTGTGGCGTTCTGGGTGCTCGTTGAAGAGAAGATAGGTTTTGTTTGCAAAGTGAAAGAAACAATCTACAACACGTTGCAAAGCAATAGCATAGAGATTCCATTCCCACAGCGCGACATCTACATCAGGCAAGTGACAGAGCCGGCAATTGATAACTCTCAAGACAAAAAATGAAGAAAAAGTGACGGTTCTTTTTTCTTCTTCAGGGAGGGGTATTTTATAAAATTTTAATCAAAATATCACTACCCATTTAAATAATTTTCTCTAACTTTGCACGATTTTCCTTAGTTGAAGGAAGGAATTAACTCATTAACAGAGTGCCTTATATTATAATTTAAGTATATAATGACTGTTGGATTTGATGGCATAAGAACGGTGAATAGCAAGTCACAGTTGTGTTATTACGACCGTCTCTTGATATCGTCAATAGGTATGGAATATCCTAGGGATACCTTCATGGTTTATACTCCCGAAAACTCAAGCGACCGCGACTTGTCGTGGCTACTATCTATATCAAGCGTGCACCTGAAGACACCCTATAAGGCGTTCAGCAAATGGCTGTGGCGCAACCGTAGCGGCATTTTCAACGACTTCTATCGTCATGGCGTGAAGGTGTTTCACGGGCTCGACTCGGTGCTGCCCTCAGGACATGGCAAGGAAAAGGTGAGAATGGTGACCACCGTGCGCGACCTCACCTTCAAGCGCTTCATGGACGACTACACGTGGCTGGAGAAACTGCACCGCAGCTCGCGCATTGGGCGTGCCTGCAAGCGTGCCGACCGCATCATCGCCACCAGCGAGTATGTGAAAAATGCCATTATAAAGAAGTATGGGACCAGTGCCGACAAGATCGACGTGATCTACACTGCCTACCGCGATGAGTATCTCGAGAACCTCGGCGACGAGGTCTTCATCCAGAACACTAAGGGAAAATACAACCTACCATCCAATTTTATCCTCGCGGTCACCGACTTTGGCGACCTGAGCAACATGGCGACCTTCTACAAGGCTCTCGCGAAGATTGACGACAAGAAAATTGACCTTGTCATCATCGGCAAGAAGAACGACAACTACCGCCAGCTCAAGCGTCTCGCCGAGAAACTAAATATCGACGAGCGCGTAGTGAGGGTCTCGAGCGTCAACAAGCACAACTTTATGTGCCTCTATGCTCTCGCAAAGGCTGTAGTGGAGCCGTCGATTGCCGACGGCATGGGGCAGTGCGTCATCGAGACGATGGTTAGCGGCACGCCACTCATCACCAGCGACGACGGTTGCCATCGCGAGATAGCAAAGGATGCAGCACTCTATTTCGGGCCAAAGGACGAGGCTCAACTCGTCAACCACCTCAACGCCGTGCTCAGCGCACCCGAGAACTACAAGGCGATGACCGAGAAGGGCAAAGAGCTTGCAGCCGCCTTCACCCAGCACCACCTCGCGCAAAGCACCATGCTCACCTACGACCGCGCCCGTGGCAAAGCGTGATTTAATAGTTGATGGATCGATTCGAGTTAAATTGTCACGTTAAATGCTGCCTATGCATCGTTTTCAATAATTTCCCAATGGCCACTATAGCCACTGCCAACATACTTAATATGAGGAAGTTTTGCAATATGGCGTTTGATGGTTGCAAGTCCTTTTTTGCTTATTCTTGCTAATTCTCTTATAGTAATTTTAGGATTCTTCTTAATCTGTTCCTCAATCCATATATCAAGTGCATTACCTTGGGTATCACCTTGGGTATCACCTTGAGTATCACCTTGAGTATCACCTTGGGTGACATCTACGGTTGAAAACACGGTCACTTCAAATGCAGTCAACTTTGACACATCGAAAATAGCCTCCTTGTTGCCATTATCAAGCAACATATCCTGCACGCGCCTTATACCTTGGTTGAACATATTAACATACTTCATCTCTTTCATGGCTTCCGCTATAATTGGATTGCGATAGTCATTTACATAAGGAAAATTCTCTGGACGCGCCTCACCATATAATCCTCCAGCATTCATAATTTCAATATGATCATCAAACTGATATAGCCGGATAGGCATATTAGATTGATAGTCACGGTGCATACAAGCATTCATCATCAACTCACGCAATGCATTGTTGGGATAATTGATGACGGTCTTTTCACGGAATAGACTCACTGGGACTGGTCTTTGTGTGATAATGGCATCACTGACAAAAGATTCCAATGCAGGTAGCAACTGGAAAAGCGGCCCCTGAAAACGTTTTTCGTTCAACACCTCTCCGCCAATGGTTTTGCCTGCAAAGCGAACAAACTGAACGTAAGCCCCTGGCAAGTAAAAACGAGGATTCTTTCCAAACAAGATGAGTGCTGCGTATGTAGGGCAACCGTGAACGCGGTCATACAGACGAATCGAAGCCAATTGCTCCTTGATGTCACGTTTGTCATCAGCCAAAGCCTCTGGAGTAACCACAGAAGGCAGATACTCATTCTTGATATACTCCAGATTCAATTCATCCAATGTAGAGCCGAGACAAGGTGTGGCATCGAAGGTCGCCATGTAGGCCGTACGTCGTTCCGTCATTATCCGTTCTTCCGCTTCACTGGCGATGTCACGCCTTGGACCTATACGAACAAACACCCGTCCACGATACCGCACGGGAGGCAGCAGTGAAGGAGAAACCTCTGCCACCAACAAATCGCCATCAAGAAACTCTACCCGCTCCACTGTCATAACGGGCAATGGCAGTATATTACCATCAGAGCGAATGCCTGAAATTTTTTTCAGTAGAGCATCGTCCACCTTCAGTCCCGACAGCCGCCCGTCATCATGTGCACCAATCAACAGATAGCCCTTCTGGCGAGAGTCTGGCAAATCGTTGGAAAAGGCACAGATTGCTTCACAGAACTTATCCATATTTGTAGTAGAGACCGTTCGCTCCACCCGAAAGTCCTCCGTGCTCTGCAACAATGCCTGTATTTCTTCTTTTTATATCATAATTTCTTCTTTAGATTAAACACGCCCTAACTTCTATGGATTACAAAGTTACAATGTTTTTTTTAATAATTATCAAATGCTTAAATTTTTTATGTGCTTTTCAATTAATAGTATAGATTGGTATATTGTTAGGACATATTAATGTGAGAAAAACTGTTATTGCCCACAAATTAGCAAATTTTAACATAGGGTGTTGGGTTGATCAGACTATTTAGTAGTACTTTTGCATTAATAATCTCTGATTATTATTTGACATTGTTGTAAAATAAAGCGTTATGCTTTTCTTGTAATCTGAAAACGTAGGAAATTTTCATGATTCGAATGCAAGAGAGAGCACAGCGGCTTCTGCGCTATATGCGTGGACTGCCTCTATATTCCCCTTTTGCATTCCAGGTATTTCCTACGACCGTCAGATTACAAAGTGTGGCATAGCAGTCCACGCTTTTGTTGTATGTATATGTGTCCCAATAGGGCTGCTTGAGACAACTAAAACTATTAATTATTATGAAATTATCTATTTTAAGAAAATCCTTAGTCGTAGGAGTGTGGCTGACCATTTCAGCTGTTTCGGTTTTTGGACAGTCAAGGTTTGCCGTTGGTGTCAATGGACTTTATGGCACAGAGATTAAATCGTTTGCTGTTGGTGCCAAAGTGCAGTACGACATCACCAGCCATTTCCGTGCAGAGGATGCCTTTAACTATTTCTTCAAGAAGGATGGCGTGTCGATGTGGGAAGAGAATGTGAACCTGCATTATCTCTTTTACATTGGCGACAAGTTCCGTGTTTATCCTTTGGTAGGCTTTACTGTTGTTGGTGTAAAATTTGATATGAACAGCGCCATTCCCGCCGAGTATCAGCAATATGCCGAAATGGCTGGAGTGAGTGGAGGCAGTAGCAGCGACACTTATTTTGGTGGCAACGCAGGTGCCGGTATTGAGTATCTTGTAACACCACATCTTGCAGTAGGGCTTGAGGGCAAATACTCAATCGTTAAAGATGTTGACCAGGCAGTGTTTGGTTTAGGCGTAACTTATAAATTCTAATAATTATGAAACAAGCTAAAGCACTTTATCTGTTGCTGATAGCCGCGCTAATGCTTTCGCTTAGCGCATGTGGTGATGATGACGACAAGGTCCACTCTAATGCCGATTTGCTTAAAGGTGAAACTTGGACTTTCCAGAAGGCATCAGTTAATGTCATGGGACAGACTATTGAGATGACTCTGAATCAGATTCGCCAAATGTACTCTTCTCAAATGGGAACAAGCAACATCATGTTTATTGACGAGCACCTGAAGTTTGAAGATGAGTATGTAGTGATGGTAAATACAGGTGACAGGCTGGCTTATAAATACTACAGCGATGGTACGCTGTGGATTGAAGGCATGGACGACCTTCAAGGAACTGAAGGAATTTCCATGAATATGAAAGTGAAATCATTGACTACGAGTCAACTTGTTCTCACATGCACCTTAAATGCCCAGGGCATATCTATCACTGAAGATGTATATTATACTCGATAGCAAATCACGAATCATTTACCTGTTAGCAAGTTAGTAACTTGCGAAACTTGAATATCCAATTTTCTTCAATAATACGTTTTTTTGTTATTTGGAGTGGTGGAGTGGTTGCTGAAGCCCCCATTTTTTACTGCAAGTATCATAATTAGCAATTATGAGTTCTCTTATGTGAGCAAGTTAACAACTTGTGAAACTTGAATTATGTAATAATAGTTATAATGGCACACATGTGTTTTACAACACATTCACCAACCTGCTCTGTCACTCCAAATTTCAAATCTAATAAATAGCCGATTTCACAATGAAAACTGTAATAAAACTACTTGTGGTGGTCGCTATGTTGGCTACCACCCATTTGGCTTGGGCTGACTATACGTTCACTATGTCGCTTGATATAGGTGGCAATTGTGGAGGAATAGAAGGAGGCTTGGAAAAAGCTACAGCTCAAGGATTGTTTGATCATTATGTTAACAATATCAATCTTGGTATTCCGAGCCGTGCCGAATGTGAGCAAGCCAGGCAGATAGTAATGTCTGAAATAAATATAGGTACTGGAGGCTGTAGAATTCGTGTGATTTGCGGTCCATGCACCGGTTCAGGTGGCATGGGCGATGCACCTGGCGTAAATATTGAGGGACCGAGCAAGGGTGGCAGTTTCTATTCAGGAAACGCCTCGTCCGAAATCAGGGACTGGGATCAGCAGAACAATGCTCTCAAGCAGATGCTTAGTGGCAATTCCACAAATGCCTTGCCACAAAACACATGGACAGCAAGCGTATATAAAAATGCCGACAGCTGGATTGCAAATGGAAAGAACTCTCAAGAAAAAGAGTTCGCCAGCAATGCGAGAAACTCTAAGGCAAGCGGTTTTGTAATCGACACCAGCAAGCCGTTTGTTTCCCTTAATGAACGTCCAATATCAGGCAATGAGATGATGCCAGTAGCTCAGAAACCATCTTTAGAAGATTCAAGATTGAATACTCTCCTTGTGCTTGGAGCAAGCTACAAAGAGGTTGAAGAAGACATTTACAGAATGTTTTATGAGCAGGCTGGCTGCACAAAAGAAATGTTGTCAGAAATTGAGAAAAAACCAGAAAACCTACGCACTGAGAATGAACAACAAATTCTGGAAAACTACTATGAGTTCAAAGATAAGTGCTACGATTATATGAGAAAGTCGGCATTAGAAGACGAAGGAAAACGAGAGATTGACATGACAACAATTGCTTTTGCGATGGCTTATGACCCTGACCAGAGTAATAAACAAATGCAAAAATGGTTATTTGAGACAACGGGCTATAAGAGTATGGATTTATCTCAAGTTACTGTCGATAATCCAATGTATAATCTTGCCAATCTTATTAATCAGAAAAACATAGATAATAAAGACACTGGTTTCAATGTCCAAATTTTAATGAGAGAGAAAGATGCAAAAGGTGAATATGAATATACCATAGTGTTTAATGGTAATGGCAATCTTTCATCTTTTGACCCTTTAGGCAATGACTTGATAAAAGAGTTTGGTATAGATTCCAAGCATTTTCAGGCAGCATTAGAAATAGGACGAGCTATCGCCAATCTTCCTGACGACTGCTCTGTAAACATTACGGGAAGTGCTTTGGCGGGTTCCTGGGCGAGTGTGGCAGGCCTCGCTTCTAATAATGCCCCGACCACAACCGTGAATGCAATGGGTGTTCCTCAGCAATTGTTGGATAAATATGGGTTAAGCGAGGATTTCAATAAGCATAATTACAATATCACGGCTATGGTCTCGTCGGATGAAATTAAAAATCATCTTCAGCAAATCGCTTCAAACCCTATCCCTCAAGCGCTTCTCTTGGGGTCAACTTCTGCATTAGGTGATACTAAAATATTTGGACCTCCAGGAGTAATAGATGAGTTAAATAATTTGCAACTTGGTGATAAAGTGCATAATTTATGGAATGATATGCGTGCTAATGCCCAAGAACAGGGATTACAAGGTTTGAAAGAAGGTTTAGATCCAAAAACTGGTTTGGCAACAGGAACTGGAAAAACTTTAATTGGGGCTGTAACTGACCCTGATCCTATAAACGCTATTGGAACTGTAGTGGTTGATGCAGTGGGTTTAAAGAATCCTGAGATAGGTGGTGCCATCAGTGGAGCTATAGAAGGAGCTATAGAAGTGGCTCCTTTAGTTCCTGCGACAGGTGGGTCTATTTTAGTCTTAGGCGTAGCTGGAGGTGCAGTAAAAGGTACAGTTGAAGCTGCAGTAATAGGACCAATGGTAGATAAAGCGGAAGGCTTTATTGTTGGAACGTTTCGTGGTGCAGCTGAAGTTGGAATTTCAGGTACAAAAGAAATAATTTCAGAAACAACCTCAGCTGTTGCCAGAGGGCTGGTAATCAACGAGCTCACAGAGAAAGCAGAAGTTAATGATTTTGCCAAGAAAATTGGTGCTGATGAGAAGAAAATGAAATATACAGAAAACGGCAAAGGTAATTTTAAAGACAATTTAAAAATAGTGATGTATACTTCTCAAGGAAACCACAATTCTCAGATAAAGTGGGACAATTGGCGTAAATTATCTAAGCAGAAAGAAGATCAAAACAAAAAGAAAAAATAATTATGAGATATTTTCTATTCAGTATAATTCTTTTGATTCATTTTGGAGCCTCTGCCCAGTCGGTGGGTGACTTGGTGAAAGGTGCGTTTAAGTATCAGGAGACTGATGTTACTCAGGCGCGTGAAAGTTTTAGGGCAGGGCGCTATGAAGAGGCGGCATCACGTTATGAGGCGTGCATCGCTCACGCTCAGGCCAACCGCTCTCCCAGTCACGGCGTGGATGGCAACATGGTGGGCGAGTATGCCGTGGTCTTGGCGTTGCAGGGCAAGCATGAGTTGGCGCTGCTCAATGCCGACCGCGCCCGTGCGCTAGGTGCCACATGGGGTGACTGGTACGGTCAGCAAGTTCTGAAAATTGCCGGCTGTGATAAAGTGGCGCAAGCATTTTCACAGCCCACCACTCCCGCATGGTTAATCGAAAAAGAAATTTCTGCGCTTGAGTCAAATTACTCGCAAGTTCCAAAATTAGAGCAAGTAGTAACCCGCAACGACCTGCGCAGGTTCTATGTGTTGCAGTCAAGTGGACAGACCGTTCAAGCATTGGCTCTGATGGACGCTTTGATGAAAACTTATCCCGATGTAGCAGTGTTGCATAGCAGCTACAGCGACCTATGTGAGCAAATGGGAAACGCGAGTCTGGCGGCATCTGAACTGCAGACGGCAGTTTCGCTTATGGATGCTAATGACCCCTCACGCACCGTTGTCAACGAGCATCTGCGTGAGCTCCAACTCAGTCAAAACAAGGTTCCCGAAAACCTCTCATGGTTGCAGAAGCAGGAGGCACGTTTTATATGGTACGTTGGTGGTACGGTAGCTAAGAAGTCCTATTCGCTCAACACCCGCTTGGGTCTCTACACAAAAGACCATTGCAGTTATTCCATCAATTTAGGCGCATCGGTGATTGACAAGAAGTTCGGTGGCAATATAGGATTGTCTTGTTACTACACATTACATAAGTTAGTGTTAGGCTCAGGGCTCTCTTATTCGTTTAGCAAGGACTCGCACGTTGTGAGTTATTCCCCCTCGATTGGGTTGACTTTCCTTAATGCCTCGCAGACGTCTTCGTTTGATATTATGCTTGGTGCCCATATCCCTGTTACTGGTGGTGGCAAGACGAGTTTATATCTCTCGCTTGGTAAGACTTTTTATTTCGACGTTAACCTTAAAAAGAAAACAAAATGAGAAGAGTAATTATTTTTATATTGACAGCGATATTATTAAGTCAGGTTAATGTTGCCGAGGCTCAAAAGCGCAAACGTAACAACAAGCGTAAAGCCAAAATTGTAAAGGTTGAAAACAGGAAGAATACAACAATCACGATCCGCCAGCCACAACCGAAGCAGGATAACACATCAGTTACTCGGCAACAACAGCAAGTAACGGAGCAAGCTACACAAGAAGATCTGCAATCGAGTTATTCCCAGTCTTCAAGCTCATCACAGCCTCAATTTGATGACCCATTGATTAGGCAATATGTTACATCGGGATATACTGTTAACAACAAGCTGTATCTCAATACCAACGAGGATTATGCTCGAATCAGTGAAAAAGAAAAACGTCAATTGATAAGTAAATTTATGGAATTGTATTATGGCTATGATGTGGTGGTGATTGCCGCAACCGGTGAGGAAGAATTATGGACTACAACCAGCGGAACTCCATCTCAAGTGGAACAGTGGAATGCTACAAATCTTGATTTGCAGAAGTATTCTCCGCTGGAACTTCAAACCACAGGCGAGAACCGTGTCTTCTTCTCGGCAGGTGCCATGCTGAATTACAACAGCGACATGTTCAGTTCATCAATAACTTTACAGGGAGGTACTTATCTTTATAAAAACTTTATTGATTTGTCGCTTTCCCTAAACTTAGGCCTAAATAAGGCAAAGGAGTCAAAATCGCAGTTCACTGGCGATGTGGGGCTCTCAACACGAGTTTACCCTTATAGATTTAAGAAATTGATGCTGGCGCCATACGTGGGCGGTGGTGTAGGGTTTATCTTTGCTCCGAGCACATCGTTTGAACCGCGCGTACTCGCTGGTGTGTGCTGGTATGTGGGTCCCGGAAGCCTTGACTTTGGTGGGCAATGGGGTACCAAAAGCGACTGGTCGTTCACTATAGGTTATACCTTCCGACCTACTTTTGGTGTCAAAAAGAAACTATGAGGCATCTGATATTTGTCTTTTTCGCACAGTTTTTGTTTTTAGGGAGTGCTCAGGAGTTTGTTTATCCTCAGATTCCCGACAGCCTTGTAAGTGTTGAGTCTCGTACTAAGTACTTGGCTCGACACTACTGGGACTGTGCTGATTTGAGCGACATGTCGTTGTTCTCCAAGCCCGATAGGGTGTTAGATTATATTTATCTACTGAAACAGCTGCCTTCTCAAGAAATTGAAGAAGATGTAAACTTGCTGCTCTCAGGGTTGCAATACAGTGAAGACAATCTTTCTTTATGGATATGGTGGATGGATCATTTTCTGCATGACGTGCAATCGCCATTATGCGACAATGAAATGTATTTGACAATTACCGAGACAATAATTAACTCCGATATTGATGAGGCTTACAAAATAAGACCTCAATGGCAACTTGAGTGGTTACAACGCAACAGGATTGGTCACAAGGCGGAGAATTTCTCATTTGTTGATAATGACGGCACAAAGAGGCAGTTGAGTGATTATAAAGGACGCTGGACATTAATTCTTTTCCACCGTACTTCTTGCGAGTTGTGTCATCAAGTAATAAATGAGATGAGTAGCAATGAGGTTATAAAACAACTAATAAAGGATAAGAAGCTTACTGTCCTTGCCATATCATTGGAGCGTGATGATAAATATGTGGATTTTTGGGTGCAAGGTTTTGACAACGGTGGTATTGAAGACTCAAAACTTTATGAGATTCAGCAATATCCAAGTTTCTATTTACTTGATGAGAATCATGACGTTGTATTGAGACAAAGCGTGAATTTAGGACATGTACTAAATGTGTTACAAGAGTTGTAACTCCACGAGCAATGCTGGGCGTGAGCGTTTTATCTAAACTCTCGCCTTTAAACTTGAGTTAGTTTACGCCGTTGGCGTTGGCCATTTGGCGGAGCTGGGTGTTGCTGAAGCTGATGTTGGTGGTTTTTCCTGATTTGGTGCCGGTGTAGCGGTAGCACAGTCCTCGCCCTGAGAGGCACAATTTCTTGAACAGCTCTCCTGTCGATGAGTTGCTGGCGAATTGCTGTGAAATGGAATTAGCAAGGTTTTCTCGGAATGCCGGGTCTTTCTCCAGCATGGAGAAGTCGAAATTGTCCTCTTTGATGTTATAGACATAGGTAAGGCTCTCCTTGTCGAGAACAATGTCAACCATCTCGGTTGACGCGTCGAGCTGCATGGGCAGCATGGCTTGCGTAATCGTCAGGTCGCAGTTGATGGTTTCCTCTTGAGTCAAGGGTTTATTGGTTTCAAGCTGCTTGTTGGTCACGTCAAGTGCCACTTTGTGGTGGGTTCGTGAGCCGGTGAACACGCATTTCACATCGTAGCCCGACAGCACTATCGACTTGATAAGCGCCTTGTCGTTGTCGGAACAGCAATCTAAATATAGCATTCTCCATGCGGTGTAGATGTCTTGCTTGTCCATTTTTTCAAATGAAAGCTGCTCTTCATCGATGGTGTAGTCAATCACTACCGTCTTGCCCTCGCACTTGAAGTTGGTGGCGGTGCCTATTTCATAGGTGATGGGACATGCTGCGGTGAGTTCTTCTACTAACTGCTCCATCTCGCTGTCGCTCAGCTTCTCGCCGAGTTTTGAGGTGCTGTTCTTGCACGCGCTCATAGCGAGGAGCAGAGAGCATAGCACTGCGTTGCACAGGAAAAATACCGATTTATTGCGTTTCATAATGTAAAGATTCATTGTTCGTCGTTGATGTCGAAAGTTTCCATCGATTTTTCTATGAGAACGAGTTTGCCGTTTTGCCACTGATAGGTGGAATACCAATAATTGTTATCAATTCTGAAAGTGCCGGTAATCTTATTCTCGCTTGGAAAATAAACGGGATCCATAATTTCGCTGAAATTCTCGACGTGTGTAAACTTGTGCAACTTATTGTCCCAAGTGTAGCCATCGTAGGTGAACCCGCCAAAAGAATTAGTGGGACCAAGGCATATCATCAGGTCGGGGAAACCGTCGAAGTTTATGTCATCTTCAACGATGTCGCCAAAGCCGCGCCAGTATTCCGGGTCCAGAGGCTCGGTATAGCTTACCAACTGAAACGATTTCCCGCTCTTGTCGGTAACGGTGGTGATGATGCTGTCGGCCACGGTAAAATCGTCGTCGGTGGTGGTGAACACCTGAGTTTTAAACGTGAAGTCTTTGCGCTGAGGCACATAATTTTTAGCGGCGCATGGCACAACAACAGCAGTTGCTACAACAGCACAGAGGATGGCACAAATATTTCTCATAGTTATTTTAGTTTAAACGTTACTGCTTTGAAGCACATGTCGTTATACCATATTTCATAGCGATAGCTGCCTGGGGAGAAATGCCCATGGTCGGAGCCGCCCCAGCCTTTCAACGACTCCACGTTGTCGGCCGGAAATACCGATTTGATGGTGTAGATATAGGAGTAGGAGCCATCTTTTGGCGACTCATTGCCCAAGACGATGTTGCCATCGGGGTCATAGAGCTTTACTTGAAGTTCCACTTTCTCGCCAGGCTTGAAGCCATAGTAGGTGATGCGTGGCAACAGGTACATCGAACTCGCCGCCGAGATGTCGGCGCCAAAAGAACTCGTCGTTCTGCCACTTCCATCGGCGTTGGCAACCTCGAGTTTCTTGATATAGATAGGGAATAAGGCACGCAGGCTGTCGTTCTCTTTCACGAGGTTCTCATTTGCCAAGCGTTCCTTCTTTAGCGCTTGAGTGGTGGTGTCGAGCTGGAAGTTAAGATTCGACACGTTGCTCTGAAGCGATGACACTTGGCCGTTAGCGTTTTTCAAGTCCATATTGGCAGCATCATTATTGTTGTTGATGTGATGAATCCATATCAAGCTTGCGGCCAGTGCCAGCGCCAGCAGGGCCAGCGCCACGCCGACCCACTGCCAGAGGTTCAGCCGCTCCCCGAAGAGGACGATGGAGAAGAGCACGACGAAGAACGGCCGCGAGGCCTTGAGCGTACTCACCGTCGTGATGGGGAGGATCTTGAGGCCTATGAGGCCGCTCACCCACGAAGTGGTGACGAGCACGGCCTTGAGGACCAGCCGGAGGTGGTCCTCCGCCGGCCCCGGCGTCAGGCAGGGGCTGAGGAACAGGGTGGAAAATGCCGTTGCGGCCAGCAGGACCCACAGCACCCCGTTGTTCC
>CALAVD010000044.1 GCA_937892085.1 uncultured Prevotellaceae bacterium | reverse complement strand
GAAGGCATCTTCCTGAGTTTTCAGTACCCCGTGGAGATTCCCGGAGTGCTGATGAGCAATTTCATGCGCACCGCCATCAACGAGAAGCGCAAATATCAGGGCTTAGAGCCCATGAGTGCCACCGATTTTCTTAAACTCATGCGTGAGAAGCGCGCCATCGTCGATCTTGACAATAAGCTCGCATCACGCGCCGTGAACGAGGGCTTCAGCGGCGGCGAGAAGAAGCGTAATGAGATTTTCCAAATGGCGATGCTCGAGCCACGACTCTCTATCCTCGACGAGACCGACAGTGGCCTCGACATCGACGCACTGCGCACCGTTGCCAATGGCGTGAATCGCCTCAAGAGTGCCGACAATGCCACCATCGTCATCACTCACTATCAGCGTCTTCTCGACTATATAAAGCCCGACCAAGTGCACGTGCTATACAAAGGCCGAATAGTGATGACAGGCGGTCCCGAACTGGCTCTCGAGCTTGAGGAGAAAGGCTACGACTGGATTAAAGAACAAGTGGATAATGGTCAGATATGAGCAACTCATTGAAACAATATATCGAATTACACGACAGCAACTTAGATGCTATCACTGCCCACTCTGCGCCGCAGCTTAATACTCTCAGGAAAGAAGCTCGCCAAGCACTGGAAGGCGCCGTGTTGCCTCGCAAGGGCAGTGATGACTACGAGGCCACCGACCTTGATGCCGTGCTCGCCCCCGACTATGGCGTGAACATCAATCATGTGGACCTGTCGCGTGAATCAACCACCAAGTTCCGCTGCGAGGTGCCAAACCTGAGCACATGTCTCTACTATGTGTTTAACGACACCTTCCGCCCAAGCTCCACAGCTGGCAAGAGCGGTGACAATGCCAGTGTGGAGTCGTTCCAGACCACTAAGCACCCCGACGTATTCGCCAAGCACTACGGCACCGTGGCAAGCCTCTCCAACCCCTGCACGGCACTCAACACTATGCTCGCTCAGGACGGCGTGCTGATTTATGTGCCCAAAGGCTCACACACCACGCGTCCCATACAGCTCATCAACGTGTTTGACGCCGATGCCCGACTCATGGCGGTTCGCCGAGTGCTAATAGTGGTTGAAGATGAAGCGCAGGCCAAGGTGCTCGTGTGCGACCACACCAAGGGCGACCGGCAGTATCTGAGCCTTGAGACAGTGGAAGTAATAGTAGGACGAAATGCCAAGCTCGATTACTACCACATGGAGGAGAGTGATGGCCGCACCACACGCTTGTCGCAGCTATGGGTGCGACAAGAGGAGGGCAGCAATGTGCTCATCGACGGCATCACGCTCACCAACGGCTACACCCGCAATGACTATCGCATCGACGTAGATGGAGAGCATTGCGACACCCAACTATTAGGCATGGCAATAGCCAGTGGCGAGCAGCACGTGGACAACTACACGCTCATCAACCACAACGCGCCTCGCTGCCAGAGCAACGAGATGTTTAAATATGTGCTCAACGACAACTCCATAGGTGCCTTCGCCGGCAAGATTCTCGTCAAGCCTGGCTGCCCCAAGATTGATGCCTATCAAGGCAACCGCAACATTGTGGCATCGCCCACGGCACGCATGCACACCAAGCCCCAGCTCGAGATTTACACCGACGACGTGAAGTGCTCGCATGGAGCCACCGTGGGACAGCTCGACCAAGACGCGCTGTTCTACATGCAGACGCGTGGCATCTCGCTGCCTGTGGCACAGAAGCTGCTCATGCAGGCATTTATGAGCGACGTGATCGACGGCGTGCGCCTCGACACCCTGCGCGACCGCCTGCGTCACCTCGTGGAGATGCGTCTTAGCGGCGACGCGTTAATCTGCGAGAGTTGTGAACTTAAGGTGGGTTCTATAAATTAATAAAATGTTGAGATGGGTTCTTGGCTGTTTTTGTTTCTTTTCGGCATCTGCTTCGTTAAATCCTTGCAACATAGCCCGCTATGCCGCTGCTGCTTTAACTTCGCATCTGCTCGAAAATAAATCAAAAACACCTCAAGTTAATTTATAGAACCCACCTTAAAAAATAGACGGTAGTCAGTAATTCACCGACCAGAGGTCTTGATTGCAACATTGAGTCTAATAACTATTAGCTTGTCAGCTTGTTTACTTGTCAACTTGTTTACTTGTCAACTCGTTTACTAAAATATGAACATCTACGAAATACGTGGCCAGTTTCCCATCTTGAGCCGTAAAATCGACGGCAAGCCACTGGTATATCTCGACAACGCCGCCACGTCGCAGACCCCCCGCTGCGTGGTGGAGACCATCAACGACATGTACTTCAACCACAAGTCGAACGTGCATCGCGGCGTGCACACCATCTCGCAGGAAGCCACCGACATTATGGAGGCTACACGCGAGAAGGTGCGCCAGTTCATCAACGCGCAATCTACCAGTGAGATAATCTTCACCCGTGGCACCACCGAGGCCATCAACCTCGTGGCATCGTCCTATGGCGACAGCCTTTACACCGGCGATGAGATTATACTCACCGTGATGGAGCATCACAGCAATATAGTACCCTGGCAGTTGTTACAGCGCAACAAGCGCCTTAAGATTCATGTGGTGCCCATCGACAATGACGGCAACCTCGACATGAACGCCTACGAAGACCTGTTCACCGAGAACATCAGGTTTGTGGCTGTGACTCATGTGTCGAATGTGTTAGGCACCATAAACCCCGTGAAGGAGATTATACAGATTGCCCACCGATATGGCGTGCCAGTGCTCATCGACGGAGCGCAAGCTGCACCACACACTAAAATCGACGTGCAGGACCTCGATGCCGACTTCTACTGCTTCTCGAGCCACAAGATGTATGGTCCCGCGGGCATCGGCGTGCTCTACGGCAAGGAGAAACGCCTCAGTCGCATGGTGCCATATCAAGGCGGCGGCGAGATGATTGGCAACGTCTCTTTCGAGAAGACCACCTTTGCCGAACTGCCCTTCAAGTTTGAGGCTGGCACACCCGACTTTGTGGGCATCGCCGCCTTTGGCGCAGCCATCGACTATATCAACTCTATAGGACTCGACAACATCGCCGACCAAGAGCTGCTGCTGCTCGACGCCGCCACCAGCCAGCTCATGGAGATTGAGGGAATGCGCATCTTTGGCACAAGCGACAACAAGAATGGCGTGATCTCGTTCCTCGTGGGCGACATCAACAGCTACGATATGGGAGTGCTGCTCGACAAGTTAGGCATCGCCGTACGCACCGGCCATCACTGCGCCCAGCCACTGATGAAACGCCTGGGCGTGACAGGCACCGTAAGAGCCTCTTTCGCCTTCTACAACACCCTCGAGGAAGTCAACGCCTTCACCCAGGCCGTGGCCCGCGTCGCCAAGATGTTCTGACAAGTTGTTTAGAAAATCACTACAAAGAGGGTGTGCCAAGATTCGGGATTTGCTCTAACTGAAGGTATGTCAAAATTCGATATTTGCCACAGCTGTGGGTATGTCATAATTAATAAACAACTGATTTTTGAATAAAATGCTCACGCTCACAAGGCATTGATTAAGCTCATGCTTTGACTCGCTTAATCGCATTTTTCGGTTTAATCTGATTTGTTGTAGTTTTAAGTGCCTATCAATCCGGAAATTGAAAAATCCAGAACATTCAGATAATTCAGTTGTTTAATTTAATTCCGCATTTTGACACACCCTCTTTTTGGTTCCCAATTTGAAATTTTTGACCGATTTAAAGTTGAACTTTAAATTTGTCAACAATTTATTTTGTTATGTAAAAAAATTATTGTAATTTTGACCGATTTAAAGTTGAACTTTAAATTTGTCAATAAAAATGAAACAATATAAGCTTATAGATAGGACAATCTCATCAACTATAATTGAGATGTTCCAGTATTTTCCCATAGTCACACTTACAGGTCCTCGCCAATCAGGGAAGACAACATTGTGTTGTGAGCTGTTTAGTGAACTACCTTACGTCAATCTTGAAGAATCTTCTACTCTATCTGAAATTCAGGAAGACCCTAATATTTTTTTTTCAAAATATAAAAGCGGTGTAATAATTGATGAAGCCCAGAACTATCCTGAGATTTTTTCCTTACTTCAAGTCCAAGTTGATAAAGATCGATTGTCAGGAAATCCTAACAGGCACCACTATATAGTAACTGGTAGCAACAATTTCTCATTAATGGAGAATGTCACACAATCAATGGCTGGTAGAGCTGCCGTAATGTCATTGTTGCCTTTGTCCTTGAAAGAAATCCTGGCGGTTAGACCTATGGTTACAACCAATGAACTCATTCTTAATGGGGGATATCCTGCAATATGGAATGTAGATTCTATAGGGCGTAAACTCCTATTAGAAAACTACTATACCACTTATATAGAAAGAGATGTGAGACGACTGATTAATTTGAAAGATTTGCATGCTTTCCGACGTTTTGTGAGATTGTGCGCCGGACGTATTGGGTGTGAAGTCAATGCCTCTTCACTTGCCGTTGAGGTTGGAGTCAAGACACCTACCATACAACACTGGTTGAGTGTACTTGAAGCTTCTTTTATTATATATACCTTGCCACCCTATTTCGCAAATATCAAAAAACGATTGATAAAATCGCCAAAACTATATTTCTATGATACAGGACTTGCCACTCACTTGCTGGGTATAAGTAACAGTGAACAATTATCTTCTCATCCATTGCGTGGTCAACTTTTTGAGAACATGGCTATAAATGAAATAATAAAATATGGCTTCAATAAAGGTAAAAATGAGGAAATATATTTCTATCGTGACCAGAGTCAGAGGGAAGTAGATTTATTGAGGATTCAACCAGAAGGATTAGAAGCCTATGAGATAAAATCAGGGCAAACGTATAACAGCGAATACTTCAAAAATCTTGATTATTTGAAAAATCTGCTTGGCGAACAGGTGTTACGTACAATGGTTGTCTATGATGGCGAGAGCGAGAATTGTGATGCCAGCCACCATGGGTTCTGCAACATCAGAACAATGCAAGATTGTTTCTGACCGATTTAAAGTTGAACTTTAAATTTGTCAATAAATCATTTTGCCATGTAAAAAGGTCAAAACGCCACAAAATCGAGTAACAATTTATTTTTTGTGAGATTAGTGCTTGTTCTGCTGCCTTTTTATTTGTCGCCGCCTGCCATGGCAGATTATAATCGGACTCTCAATAACGGCATTGACAAGTTTAAGATTTCTATTTCAGGTGATATAGTATATCACGGTCTCGCTTCACGAGCAAGAGCAAACTTATACTCAATAATAAAAAGTGAATACTTCAAAGGCAAAGCGAAACTTCCAGACTATAAAGATCCAATGGTGTTGGTAAAAGTCTCGGATGCAGAGTTTAAGCGGTCAATAAACAGAACGTCCTACTTTGAGGTTGACAATCTCTCGGGCAGTAATGAGTACCCACGTCATCAAGCCTGAAGTATCACGTGCTGATAGACGAGCAAAGTCCTAACACTTAACATTTAACACTTATTACTTAAAATCAAGTGTCGAGGGTAGCGTAGGTGGCGTTCTCCTCGATGAACTTGCGGCGGGGTGCCACATCCTCACCCATGAGCATGGAGAAAATGCGGTCGGCCTCGGCAGCGTCGCTCACATTAACACGCTTAAGCAAACGGCTTTCAGGATCCATTGTCGTTTCGCGCAGCTGCTCGGCGTTCATCTCACCCAGACCTTTGAATCGCTGCACACGCACGTTCTTCTCCTCGCCGCCGGCATACTTGTCGATGAACTGGCGCACTTGCATTTCGTCCCAGCAATACTCCTGGATATTGCCCTTGATAGCGCGATACAATGGTGGCGTTGCGATATAGAGGTAGCCATTGTCGATGATGGGTCGCATGCGGCGGTAGAAGAATGTCATAAGCAGCGTGGCGATGTGGGCGCCATCCACGTCGGCATCGGTCATGATAATGATGCGGTGGTAGCGCAGCTTCGAGAGGTTAGCCTCCTTGGGGTCTTCCTCGGTGCCTATGGTGACGCCTAAGGCACGGAAGATGTTGACAACCGACTCGCTCTCAAACACCTTGTGGTCCATAGCTTTCTCAACGTTGAGAATCTTACCGCGCAACGGCATGATAGCCTGATAGGTACGGTCGCGACCTTGCTTAGCCGAGCCACCTGCCGAGTCACCCTCGACGAGGAACAACTCGCACTGTGCGGGGTCCTTGCAGGAGCAGTCGGCGAGCTTGCCGGGGAGTCCACCACCCGCCAGCGGCGACTTGCGCTGCACCTTGGCGCGTGCTGTCTCGGCGGCATGGCGAGCAGTAGCGGCGAGGATAATCTTCTCCACAATAGCCTTAGCCTGCGAAGGATGCTCCTCGAGATACACGTTAAGTGCCTCGCGCAAGCTGGTTTCCACGGCGCCAATCACCTCGGTGTTGCCGAGTTTGGTCTTGGTCTGGCCCTCAAATTGCGGCTC
>CALAVD010000043.1 GCA_937892085.1 uncultured Prevotellaceae bacterium | reverse complement strand
GCTCTTCCGATCTGGCTGCATGGCAGGTGGTGGCTGCGTCATCAACGAGGATGGCTCGGTGACTGCCGACCCCGCTCAGCCCTATCTCGTGGCTTACTGGGGCTCATGGAGCGCAGACCCCACCAACCAGGTAGTGTATGTCGATAAAGACGGCAACACCAGCTTCACCCCAGTTGGTGTTTATGTGTGCAACCACCCCTGGCCCTACTATGGCTGCTTGCATGGCGACGGAGGTGGCCGCGCTTTTGAGGAAGGCGACTACTTCGAGCTTATTGCCCACGGCGTAGATGCCGACGGCAACGAGAAGACCGTGAGTATCAACCTTGTGGAGTTCACCAATGGCGAGCTCAAGGCGCTCAACGACTGGACATTCTTCGACCTGTCGAGCTTAGGTGAGGTTGAGAGCGTTTATTTCACTCTTAACTCTACCGACACCGGCTCCTATGGCATGAACACCGCATGCTACTTCTGCATGGACAAGTTCCAGGTTAGTGATACCCAAACTGCAATAACCAGCGTCGCCACCGGCAAGCAAGTGGCAGGCGTTAAGTATGTGAACCTCGCTGGCGTGGAGAGCGCCACTCCATTCAATGGTGTGAACATCGAGGTTACTACTTACACCGATGGTACTAAATCAACAACCAAAGTGTTGAAATAAATCCCTAAAGACCTATTTGGGTTAAATGGAAAAAGCCGCCAGCTCAGGATTGGGCTGGTGGCTTTGTCATGTACATGAGTTAGAGAGTGTGTTTGTCACCTTTTCTTGGGTGCTCCGTTTTTCATGGCTTCAAAGATTTTGGCTTCTATTTCTTCGGCGAGTTCGGGGTTATCCTCAATCATCTGCTTGGCGTTGTCGCGACCCTGGAACTTGACGCCTTCGTAGGAAAGCCACGCACCGCTCTTGTTGATGATGCCATACTCGATGCCGAGGTCAAGAATCTCGCCGGTGCGTGATATTCCTTGTCCGAAGAGAATTTCAAACTCTGCCTTGCGGAAAGGAGGTGCCACTTTGTTCTTCACCACTTTCACGCGGGTGAGGTTGCCAATCACCTGGTCGCCGTCCTTGAGCTGCCCAATGCGGCGAATGTCGAGTCGCACCGAGGCGTAGAACTTAAGGGCGTTACCACCTGTGGTGGTCTCGGGATTGCCAAACATCATACCCAGCTTCTCGCGCAACTGGTTGATGAAGATGCAGGTGGTGTTGGTCTTGGAAATGGTGGCGGTGAGTTTGCGCAACGCCTGCGACATGAGTCGTGCCTGGAGGCCCATCTTGCTCTCGCCCATCTCGCCTTCGATTTCGGCTTTAGGGGTGAGTGCGGCTACTGAGTCGATGACCACGATGTCAACTGCCGAGGAGCGTATGAGCTGGTCGGCAATCTCGAGTGCCTGCTCGCCGTTGTCGGGCTGTGCAATCCACAAGTTGTTGACATCCACACCTAACGACTCGGCATAGAAGCGGTCGAAGGCGTGCTCTGCGTCGATAATGGCAGCGATACCTCCGGCTTTCTGTGCCTCGGCGATAGCATGTATGGCGAGGGTGGTCTTACCGCTCGACTCGGGACCGTATATCTCGATGATGCGTCCGCGAGGGTATCCTCCCACGCCCAGTGCGTAGTTGAGTCCAATCGAGCCAGTAGGGATCACCTCTACGTTCTCAATGTTCTCATCGCCGAGTTTCATGATTGAGCCGCGACCGTAGGTCTTGTCAATTTTGTCCATAGCCACTTGCAGGGCTTTGAGTTTTTCGGCTGAGGGAGCAATGCGCTGTGGCTGCTCCATTGTCTCTTCGTTGTTCTGAATTTCGTCGTTCATAGTCTTAATTTATTATTTGTTTTGATAATTATCGTCATTAATAGTATCTACTCAGCAAAGAGAGCTAAGATTTGGTTAGCGCTGTCCTTGGTGTTCACCTTGTTGATGATATGGGTGATGGTGCCTTGCTCATCGGCAATGAAGGTGGTGCGCACGGTGCCCATGTAGGTGCGGCCTGCCATCTTCTTTTCTTGCCACACGCCGAAGGCTTGGTTGAGCGTCAAGTCCACATCGGCAATGAGAGGGAAGGGGAGGTTGTGCTTCTCGGCAAACTTCTGGTGCGAAGCGGCGCTGTCCTTGCTCACGCCCACTAAAGCGAAGCCCGCTTTGAGCAGCTTGCCGTAGCCGTCGCTCAGGCTGCATGCCTCGGCTGTGCACCCTGGGGTGTTGTCCTTGGGATAGAAATAAATCACCAGTTTCTTGCCAGCGAAGTCGCTCGCCTTGATAATGCGTCCCTGAGCGTCGGTGCCCAGAATTTCGGGAATTTTGTCTCCTATGTTCATAGTGTTGTTAAATTTTGATGTTGCAAAGTTAATATGCTGTATGTGTAAAAATATTGCCCACTAAAGTGAAATTGTGCTAATTGCCAGTTTTTTTGCTGCTTTTTTTGATTTTGTCGTAGTTTTCAATCGCTTTTTTCAGTTCGTCAACGATTTGCGCTTTCAGCTCCGGTGGCTCGAGCACCTCGATGCTGCTGCCATGCGATAGCAGTCGTTCTCTCAGGTCGTAGGTGTTGCGCATTTTGTATCGGAAAATGGAGTAGTTGTCGTGCAGCTCCTCTTGTTGTGAGGGGTGCAATGGCAGCGCCCTGAGGTATTTGGCCTGTGTGGGCTCGGCCTTGATGGCGATGCGCTTGGGTTCATCCTTATTGGTGGTGATGCCGTAGCAGTCGGCAAAGAACTCGTCAGGTACGAAGCCCTCGGGCATCTTGAACGTGGTATCGGTGATGTTGACGTCCGACATTCGGTCGAGCGAGTAGGTTTTGATTTTTTTGTCGGCACTGTTGTAGCCAATCACATACCACAGTTGGTTGAAAATCTTGACGAAATAAGGGTCGATAACGATGCCATTCTGCTTGTTTACACGCTGGTAGCTCTTGTAGCTGAACTTGATGCGCAGGTTTTGTCGCATAGCATCGATAATCATGGGGAGAAACTCGCGTGCCGACGGCACATACTCGAGCAGGATGCGTGAAGAGAGGTCGGCCGAGCTGCTCACCATTCCGCTAATCGACATGGAGTCGAGCAACCACTGCTGACGCTTGTTAGCGCTCTCGGTGCCGTCGTGCGCTATGTAGTATTCGTAGGTCGATTGGTTGAACTCAATGTCAATGCCCAGCGTGTCGGCGATGCCAGTGCGGTAGTTGTAGAACGAGCGCCGCGGCAGTGGATTGCCGTTGCTGAACTCGCTTTGCATCCACAACTCGTTGAGCCTCTCGCGTGATATAGCGCCATGTCGCTCAATGGTATCGACCATCCAAATGTATTTGTTGATTAAGTTCTTAGCCATTATATCAGTTACCAGTTTTCAGTTACCAGTTTTCAGTTGTGGCGCCTTTTTTGAAGATTAACAGTCCAAGCATGGTGAGGGCGGCATTGAGCAGTAGCAGTTCGAAACCAATGGTGTAGTCAAATTGCTGCTTGAGCCACCACTGGATTATCCAGCTCAGGACAGGTGCTGCGATGCACACGATGGGAACCATTTTGTCGCGCACAGCCGTCTTGCACATCATGCCGTAGGCAAAGAGCCCGAGGATGGGACCGTAGGTGTAGCTGGCGATGGAATAGACTGCGCTGATGGCGTCGCTGTTGCTGATGAAGAAGAACACGATAATGACGATGCCCATGCCCACTGCCATCGCCACATGGACGAGTTTGCGAGTCATGGCGAGCTTCTTCTCGTCTTGTTTCTTGTCGGCTCCCAAAATATCTACGGTGAACGAGGTGGTAAGCGATGTGAGTGCCGAGCCGGCTGCTGAATAGGCGG
Source organism: uncultured Prevotellaceae bacterium (assembly GCA_937892085.1). Taxonomy (GTDB): domain Bacteria; phylum Bacteroidota; class Bacteroidia; order Bacteroidales; family Muribaculaceae; genus Sodaliphilus. The sequence goes on along the minus strand of CALAVD010000043.1, from coordinate 4,155 downwards.
CGGCAATAAGTCCAACGATAAAGAAGATGCCTGCTATCACGGGTATGCCATCACTCCATATTACAGAGCCAAAGAGCTCGTCGCTCTTCTCGGGCAGCGCCATGCCTTTAGACTTGGCGTAGATGGTAAGTAGTGTACCCAAGATGAGGAAGAGCGCTATCACAAAGATTTGAACGACGCCGCTCACTATCATGCCCTTCTGCGACTCCTTGGCGTTGGGGCTTGCCAAGGTGCGCTGCATCATGTCTTGGTCGAGGCCTGTCATGGCGATGGCCATGAAGACACCAGCAACAAACTGCTTCCAGAAGTAAGTGCCCTCCTTAGGATTGTCGAAGAAGAAGATGCGCGAGCTGTCGTCGCTTGCCACAGCTTTGCACATCTCGCCAAAGTCGTAACCCAGCCCTTTGGCGATGAAATAGATGCACAGCACCACACTGGCAATGAGGCAGAAGCTCTTGAGAGTATCGGTCCATATCACAGTTTTCACACCGCCTTGCAGGGTGTAGAGGAAGATGAGGGCTGTGGTGACCACCACGTTGAGGATGAAGGGAATGCCCAGCGTGTTGAACACTAACAGTTGTAGGGTGACGCACACCACATAGAATCGCACGGCAGCTCCGAGCATCTTGCTGATGAAGAAGAACCATGCTCCCGTCTTGTGGGTGTCGCTACCAAAGCGCTCCTCGAGGTAGCCGTAGATCGACACGAGGTGTCGCTTATAGAAGAGCGGGATGAGCACGTAGGCTATCGCGAAGTAGCCCACGAGGAATCCCAGTACCATTTGCAGGTAGCTGTAGCCTTTGGCAAGCACCATGCCTGGCACCGATATAAATGTCACGCCCGAGATGGGCGCGCCTATCATTGCGATGGCGACGATGAACCATGGTGCTTTGTTGCCGCCTGTGAGAGCGTCTTTGCTGTTGCTTTTTCTTGTCGCCATCCATGAAATCATGAACAGCAAGATGAAGTAGCCAACTATTGTGGCGATAATAATCCAGGGAGTAGTCATTATTTAAGCTTTAAGTTTGCGTGGAAAGTGGAAAGTAGAAATTAGAAAGTAAAAAGTAAAAAGTGGAACGAGAATTGTGCATTGTGCATTGAGCATTGTGCATTGTGCATTGAGCATTGTTAACGTGTTACTCGGGGTAAAGGAGGTAGGGGCGGCGTTGCTCGCGAAAGCGTTTCACGTCGTCTTGCCAGCGGGTGCGAATCTCGGCTGCGCTCTTGCCAGCCTGTATCATCTCGCGGATGTAGGTCTGGCCTGCTAATTTGTCGAAAAACGGTGTGAAGAATTTCTCGCCAATATTCAAGTTGTTGTAAGCGTCAATCACATACTCGAGGTTCATTCCCTGGTCTATCACGTCCTCGGCGTTGAGGTTGTGAAGGTCAACGCCGTGGCACAGCTTGTCGATCTGTGGTGGAGTCTTGGCTCCCGGGCGGCTGGTGGGGGTGAACGAGAAGCCATAGCCCTTCATGTCGGGGTGGCCATATACCTGAAAAGGCCAGTCGGTGCCACGTCCTAAGCTCACTGGCGTGCCCTCGAAGTAGCAGGTGGAGGGGTAGAGGTAGATTGAGAGCATATTGGGCAGGTTGGGCGATGGCGCTATGGGCAGCTTGTAGCGCGTCTGGTGGGTGTAGTTCTTGCAGGGAATGACAGTGAGTTTTATCTTCTTGCCGTCTTTTAGCCAGCCTTCGCCGTTGGTCATCAGCGCTATCTCGCCCATCGTCATGCCGTGCACGGTAGTAATGGGGAGCCATCCCACTCCGCTCTTGAGGTTCATGTCGAGGATGGGGCCGTCAACGGTCATGCCGTTTGGGTTAGGGCGGTCAAAGACAAAGAACTCCTTGCCGTAGGCGGCAGCGGCATCCATCATGTTTACCATAGAGATATAATAGGTGTAGAAGCGCAGTCCCACGTCCTGTATGTCGGTGACGATGACGTCGAAGCGGTCCATCGTCTCCTTGCTGGGCATGCGGCTCTTGCCCTCGTAGAGCGAGGCGATGGGGATGCCAGTTTTCTCATCCACGCTGCTTTTCACGTGTTCTCCGGCGTCGGCCTTGCCACGAAAGCCGTGCTCGGGCGAGAAGATGGTGGTGACGTTAAGCCCCATCTCAAGCATCAGGTCGAGGGTGTGCTTGCTGTGGTCGATGCCCACCACGCCCGTCTGGTTGCTCAGCAGTGCGATGCGCTTGCCCTTGAGCAGTGGCAAATATTCATTAGTGCGCTCGGCACCCACCACAACCATCTCAGGTGGAAGGGAGGTTCCGCATATCTCGTCACAAGTCGCAACTTGTGCTCTACAGGTTAAAACACTGACTGAAAGTAAAATAAATAACAGTTTAAAGTGCTTCATAGTAATATCATTTTCAAACAACAAAGATAATGATTTTCTACCTTATCTACTTGCCCATTATTCATAAAAAATGTTATTACACAAAAATCGGCCCGCATTGTGATGTGCGGGCCGATTTAGTTGATGTGTGAGATATGGAATCTCTAATATCCTTAATCCCTAATCTCTAATCTTCTTAGTGGTTGTAGCCGTCATTGACGATTATGCCGTCCATCTGGTCGAGTACGCGTTTCATCTCCAGGGTCTTCTGCTGAGCCTTATTGGCTTTTTCAACGGCCTTGTTGTAGTCGTTGCGGGCATTCTCGGCCTTCTTCTGGGCATCTTTCACCTTGTTTTGTGCCTTCTCGAGGTCTTTGTCGGCATCAGTAATTTTTTTCTGAGCTTTCTCAACGTCTTTCTTGGCTTTCACCTCGTCTTTTAGAGCGTCGTTATACTTCTTCATAGCCTCGGTTTTTGCCTTAGTGTCCTTAGAGAGTTGCTCGAGGTTGTCCTTGGGAGTCATTGCATTAGCTCCCACAGCAAATGCAAAAATCATCGCTGCCAATAATGCTAATTTCTTCATGATTTTGTTATTTAGTAAGTTAGTATATGTATGCATTAATTAAGGAAAAAATCTTCTCTGTGTGTTTGTATAAAGACATTTTATGTGTCAAAAAGTTTAAAGTCACTTTCAACTTGCAAATGTACTAATAATTTTCAAAAAAAAACTATTTCAAGATTATAAAAACTATTGAAACTGTGTGAAATGTTATTTCTTCGATGGCATGAAACCACTTATCTCGCGCCACAAGTCGTTAATCGTCTCAGTCTCAAATTCCAGGTCAAAGAAATCTGGATCAAAATCTTCATCATCCATGCCATACCATTCCAAGCGCTCTTTGTCGTCGGCACTCTTGCGCTTCTTTTCCCTTATTGAGAGCAAGTCTTCATAACCCCACACTCCGCCACAGTCTTCGGGAGGACATTCGCCATGGCCCTTTATGAGCCTGACACAGCGCTCCTCTTGTGGCTCATAGTCTCTAATGCCTTTTACCCATAACTCGTGCATCCAGCTGTCGCCAAAGTCGTACTCAAATGTCATTCGGTCTCCTTTCTCTTTGAGCACATCGTCAAGAGAGTAATTGTTGGCATCAACATTCCTGATTTTTCCCCATCTGCCAAACATGTCATCATTTTCGCTTAAATCCCCTTCCGACATAAAATAGGTATCATTCTTCATAAATTGATGCAAATGAGAATTATCCCACCCCATAGCCTCTAAGAGGAAAGCCGCAAGCAGTTCAAGAGAGATGTTTGACGGCACTTTAAGCTCACGCCAAATCTTCACTGGCGCATCCTTAAGCTTAATGCGGATGTGATACTCCTTCACATCATCGCGCTTGTGGAAAAACACTCGTGCTATGGGATTGTATAGCACATCGGCATCAACTTTATCGTAGTCTTTATCGAGGAACAAATCTTTTGTCATATATTCTTCAAGACTATCCGACTCTGTGGCATGTTTATAGGCCTTAGCAGGGTCGATGCCTGCAATCATTAGCAATGCATTAAAGTCGTCAAAGGTTTTCACACCTAGTTCATTTAAAAACTCTCGGTCTTCTTTTGGCAAAGACTGCATTAAATCATCAAGAAATTGTTCTTCGGGATTGAACGATTCTTCATTAGTTGTCGTTTTTTTTCTTTTAGCCATGGCGTTTAAGTTTTTGCTTATATGATTTTGATTAATAATAAAAAAGCTGCATCTTTTATTGAGTCCACTTTAAAAAATAAAAGCACACGAATTAAACTAATTTCAACGAAT
>CALAVD010000042.1 GCA_937892085.1 uncultured Prevotellaceae bacterium | reverse complement strand
ACTGGAGTTCAGACGTGTGCTCTTCCGATCTTGGGCGTTACACCACCTGCGACAATCACGAGCATCCTCACTTCTATTTCCAGATAACAAAGGCGAAGATGCGTCCCAAGAAAAACGTGATAACGGGACCTGCCTATATGGTACTCGAGGACCTGCCGCTGCCGCTGGCGGTACCGTTTGCCTTCTTTCCGTTCACCAACAAGTATTCGAGTGGTATTCTGGTACCCACCTTTGGCGAGGACTACAACCGGGGTTTCTATTTGCGCAATGGCGGTTACTATTTTGCTCTTGGACAATATCTCGACTTGGCTCTGACAGGAGAAATCTACACGCGTGGCTCTTGGGGCGTGACGGCACAGTCCAATTATAATAAGCGCTACAAGTTCTCAGGACGCTTCAGTGCCAGTTACCTTACTACTATCACTGGCGACAAAGGCGACAAAGACTATTCTAAGTCACACAACTTCTCACTGCAGTGGAGCCACACGCAGAACCCCAAAGCCAACCCCAACATGCAGCTGTCGGCAAGTGTTAACTTTGCCACGAGCGGATATTCCCGCAGCAACCTCAACGACTATTATAGCAAATCGTTCACCGAGAACACAAAGAGCTCTACAGTAAACTGGTCTTATAACTTCCCTAACTCAAAGTGGAGCGTCTCAGCGACGGCAAGCGTGTCGCAACGTTCGGCAGACTCTACGCTCACTGTCTCGTTCCCCAATTTTACGGTGACAATGGCCCAGATTTCACCCTTCAAGCGCAAGAAAGCTGTGGGTGCCGAGCGGTGGTATGAGAAGATCAAGATTTCGTATAGCGGTAGATTTCAGAACTCCCTCACGGCCAAAGAAAACGATTTTTTCCACAAGAACCTTGTAAAAGATTGGCGAAACGGCTTCTCGCACACTGTGCCCATCTCGGCGACATTCAATGTGTTCAAGTATATAAACATTACTCCGTCTATCACGCTTAACGACCGCATGTACACGAGTAAAATCAAGCAGTCGTGGGACCCTAATGCCAGTGCAGTGGTTCGTGACACGACCTACAGTTTCTACAACCTCTTTGATTTCTCGGCTTCGGTGTCGATGAGCACCAAGCTCTATGGCTTCTACAGGCCGTTGAAATTCATGGGTGACAAACTGCAGATGGTGCGCCATGTGATAACTCCCACGGTGTCGTTCTCGGCAACGCCCGACTTCGGGTCGAGCTTCTGGGGTTACTATGGTCACTATTCCTACACCGACGCTCAAGGAGTGGCGCGTAATGTACAGTATCCTTATTTCCAGCATGGTGTGTATGGACAGCCGGGTAACGGCAAGAGTGGTGTTATCTCTTATTCTATTGCCAATAATCTTGAAGCGAAGGTCAAGAGTGATGCCGACAGCACGGGATATAAAAAGATTTCGTTAATTGAGAATCTAACATTGTCGCAGTCATATAACTTCGCTGCCGACTCGCTGCGGTGGAGCAACCTGCAGACGTCGATATTGCTGCGACTCACCAAGAGCTTCAACCTTAACCTAAGTGCCACTTGGGATGTGTATAAATATGGGTTGAACGAATATGGCAATCCAGTGCGCATCAACAAGCTGCGACTTTTCCACGGTGGCGGTTGGGGTCGATTGGCGAGTACGGGAACATCGTTCTCTTACACTTTCAATAACGACACATTCAAGAAACTATTTGGTCGCAAAGGCAAGAACGATGACAAAGCTAAGAACACACCAGGTCGTGGGGCAAATGGTGATGAAGAGGGTGGTGGCGGCAAGGTTGACGGCAGCGATGTGGTGTTGCGCCCCGATGGCTACATGAAATGGGAATGCCCGTGGAGTCTCACCGTCAATTATTCGTTGAACTACGGATATGGGGAATTTGACTATAAAAAACTTGAATATAAGGGTAAGTTCACTCACAACCTAAGCTTCAATGGCAACATACGTCCCACTAAGAACTGGAACATCACCTTCTCGGGCAGTTACAACTTCGACACTCACAAGATTGCCTATATGAACTGCTCGGTGAGCCGTGAGATGCACTGCTTCGTGATGAGTGCCAGCTTTGTGCCAGTGGGGCCTTATAAGTCCTACAACTTCCACATCGCCGTGAAGTCGAGCATCTTGAGCGACTTCAAGTATGACAAGCACTCGAGCTATAGCAACGGCGTGCAGTGGTACTGATTTAGTTAACAGTTCATAGTTCACAAGAGGACAAAGTACAAAGTACAAAGTATAAAGGACAAAGGAAACGGGCTGACGAGAGAAATTATTAGCTCCATCACTCCAAGACTCCGTAGAGATGACAAGAAGACATGAATTGTGCATTTTATGCTCTTCGCTCTAACCTCTAAACACTTACCTGGCGCGAAGTGCTGATTGAAATTTTTTTGGTATTAATGCTTTTAATTTTGGCATTAATTGAAACACACTTGCGGAATTATTTTTTTTGATATAATTTTGTATCGTAATAATAACACATAAGGCAAATCAATAAAAGTAATCACTATTTTTTTCATCAATGGGGCGTTGATCGTTGTGAAACGTGACATAACGCTCAAAATGCTAAAGGTCAAACCACCTTTAGCATTTTTTATGCCACCGCCAGCTCCGCCACTACTCTCCCTACCAGCTTCTCAGCGCGTGCAACAACGTGCTTTGTCCCAACACCGCTATAGCTGAACGCCCGTCCAGAATGTCCAGTAGAGGCTCTAAACATCGGTCAAAATCTTTTTGTTCACTTGAAAAACTTGCTGTGGCGAATGAAGAAATAGACGCAAGCCATGAGCACTACCGAGATGGCGATAGCAAGTGGAAAGCCGAGCCAGTGATTCTCCATGCCGTTTGGCACATTCATGCCATAGTAGCCGGCTATCACAGTGGGTATCATCAGTAGTATGGTTACCACCGTTAGCGTCTTCATGATGCGGTTCAGGTTGTTGCCAATCACCGACGAGTAGGCTTCCTGCTGGCGCTTGAGGATGTTGTCGTAGATGCTGGCGGTATCGAGGGCCTGCTGGCTCTCGATTTCAACATCTTCGAGCAAGTCTCTGTCATGGGGCAACAGTCGCAGCCGCATTTTTACGCGCGCTAGCACTGTGGCATTGCCCTTGAGTGAAGTAATGAAGTAGATCAGGAACTTGCCAAGTCCCATCATGCGCATCAGTTCGTCGTTGTCCATCTTCTTCTCCAGGCGCTCTTCGGCGGCAGTCATCATCGCGTTCATCTGCTTGAGATACTTCAAATACCACACCGATGTTGACAGCATCAGCGACAAGAGCAAGTCATAACCCTTGCACGACTGAAACCGCTTGCGTTGGCTCCATTTGATAAAATCATCGAGCACCTCGTTGTCGAAGTAGCTTACCGTGACAAATACATCATCACGCACCATGATAGCCAGTGGAGCAGTTGAGAACACAGTGTCGCCATCATCATCGATGCTCTTGCAAGGAACTCTCACAAAGACCATCAACCAATTGTCCTCATTGTCCACGCGAGGGCGCTCTTCCACGTCTTCGGCATCATGGATGAAGTCCAGTGGCAAGTCAAACCGCTCGCTCAAGATGTCAAGTTCTTCGGCCGATGGTGATGTGACCCTTACCCAGCATCCAGACTTCCATTGGTTTATGTTGCCGAAACCGTTACGGCATTTCAAGTAGCTAATCATTGTTTTTCTTATTCCTTAATTCCGCAGCACTTTAGT
>CALAVD010000041.1 GCA_937892085.1 uncultured Prevotellaceae bacterium | reverse complement strand
TATCAATTAAATAAAATTCGTTGAAATTAGTTTAATTCGTGTGCTTTTATTTTTTTAAGTGGACCCAATTATTAAGATTAGAAATCCATATAGTCATCATCTTCGTTGCCGATGTCGCCGGGCTCTTTCCAGCACAAGAATTTAAGGGCTGAAATCACGATATTCTCATTCTCGTCGAGGGTGTAGTAGAAGCCCTCGCCATGAGTCTTGTCGCGCAAGCCCCAGCACAGGTTTCCCTCATGCTTATAGGCAACCTTTACGAGCTTGAACAAGGTCATAGTTGACGACTTCATCGTGCTGACAAGCGGCAGCCACTCTGCGGCCGAAGAGTTAGGCACATAGTTGACATATCTCAAATAAACCACATTATTGGTCTTGCTCATCACAAGCGCTTTATTGCCCCCGCGGGTGTCATATTGATACTCTCCATTAGCATTGAAAACAGGAGCTTGACCTTGCTGAAGCGCGAAACCCACAATCTCCTTCACCACAACATCGGGCGACGTGGATTGAACCGAAATGCCGAAGTTGTAATCCTTCTCATCAGTCTCTTCCAAGCCGCACACCACATCGCCATTGAACGAAGACACAATGCCGGCACAGTTGATTGCTAAATTGAGATTATCTAACAGCCCTGACACGCCGGGCATTTTCATCAGTTCCTCACCATTCACTTTAATGGCGAAATAAGTGTCAAAATCTCCTGGCACAGCTTCGAGGACTTCTGTGTCGCTTCCGCTACTGGCAGTGGCAATCACTTTGTCGTAAAACAAGCTATAGACACTCGTGGGCGAGCACACGAAATCAGTAACAATCTCCACACTCTCTTCACCTTTTTTAGAATCGTTGAAATTGACAGTGGCAGTCATCGCCTTGATGCCCGACTCGGCGAGCAGGTCCATGGGCGAGAAATCGCCAATCATGGTTGTGACATGTGAGTTTTCAAAAAGCACCGGCAGGCCTTTGGCGTCGATATATGCTGTGATATCGCTATTCTCTTTGTCGATAGCCCTCGACACATCTTTATTATCTAACATGCCGGCTCCCGACACGTCAAATATCCTCTTAGCATCAGCACTTGCCTTATCATCGGTAGCATTGATTTTGCGGGCAATCAGCAACACATCGTCATCAATAGCATAGACATAGTCAAGATGTGACGCAAACATCACCCCCGACATTTCTCTCATCTTACCACCTGCAATCTTATTGACCATATCCACGGCAAGACCATCATCGGCAAGAGCAAACAATGCCACCGCACTAAAGGTCCCTTGTGTAATGAAGAAATAGCAGTTGCTATTCACATCAATCCCCGACGTGGGCAAGTTAGCAACGACATCACCAAAGATGTTCACATCGTCAACCAAATTTTCATTGGCTTGGTCTATAACCTGCTTGAGCTCAGCGGGAATAGAGAGCGAGGCGTCTTTGTCATCACTCTTCATGATTCCGGCTTTGATTAACACGCTTGGCAAATTGATTTTCACCACTCCCAATGCATCACCAGGAATCATAGCACGCAATTTCTCGTCGGTCGAAGTGCAAGATGCCAACAAGAGAACTACAGCAACAGTGAGTATGAAACTTATTCCTTTCATATTTTCTCCAAAAATTTGGATGCAAAAGTAGCACATTTTTAGCTTTTTCGGCAACAAAAACTATTAAATTTGAATGGTTGTTAATAAGTTTTTTATTATTTGTATTGCTGAACACTATATAATTACTATTTTTGACCCATAAAAAGATTTCATAACCTATTTTTCTTGATATAAACATGAACGACATTTCTGAATTATTGAGAGCTTTACTCGACAAGCTCAGCAACACAGAAGAGGTGGAACGCGAGTTTAAAGACATGATGAACGATGATCCTCAACTCAAAGAAGACTACAAACTGTGGTGCGACGATATGGGCTACAGCATCAAAACAGGTTATCAGGATTTCATTGATGAGCAGATGCAGGACCGAGACGAGTTCTGGGAGTCAATGAACGAAGATTTTTAAAATGGAGGATGGTTCATTATAGATGGATAATTCTTTCACACTCTCTACACCTGTGATGCCTGCCGAATGGGAGCCGCAAGATGCTATCATCCTTGCGTGGCCACACTGCGAAACTGACTGGCGCTATATGCTCGAGCAGGCACAAGCCTGCTTCAAAGAGGTGGCAAGAGCCATAGTGCGAGAAATGCGCCTTGTAGTCATTACCCCCGACGTTGATGATGCGAAACGACAACTCTCCGACATCGACCACAACCACAGAATAATTTACCAAGAAATTGACACCAACGACACTTGGGCACGCGACTTCGGACCCATCTCTGTAATCGACGGCGACAAGCGCCTCATGCTTGACTTTAAGTTCAACGCCTGGGGCATGAAGTTTGCGGCTTGCCACGACAACCTCATCTGCATGAAGATGGCGCAGAACCATATTTTTGAGGCTGATACCATCAACTGCCAAGACTTTGTGCTTGAGGGAGGTTCCATCGAGAGCGACGGCAATGGCACAATACTCACTACAAGTCAATGCCTACTCTCTCCCAACCGCAACCGACATCTTAGCAAACAGCAGATTGAGGCTGTGCTTACTGCAAGGCTTGGAGCAAGGAAAGTGCTGTGGCTCGAGAGTGGCGAACTCACTGGCGACGACACCGATGCGCACATCGACACGCTGGCACGCCTCGCACCAGACAACTCGATCCTCTACGTGAAATGCGATGACCCGGCCGACGAGCAATACACCCCATTGCAGCGCATGGAACAGGAGCTGAAAGCAATGACCAACGCTCAGAACGAGCCTTTCGACCTCGTGCCACTGCCCTGCCCCAAGCCCATTCACGACGAGGAAGGATTAAGGCTTCCAGCAACCTATGCCAATTTCCTGATAACAAACTCACAAGTGCTTGTACCTATATATAATCAACCAGAAACCGACGACAAGGCACTCAAAGCCATAGCACAGGTGTTCACTGACCGCAACGTGGTGGGCATCGACTGCAACGCATTAATTCAACAACACGGGTCGCTACACTGCATCACCATGCAGATACCCGAGAACTTCTTAAGAACAAGAGGACAAGTTAACAAGAGAACAAGAGGACAAGTTAACAAGAGAACAAGAGGACAAGAAAACAAGAGGACAAGAGGACA
>CALAVD010000040.1 GCA_937892085.1 uncultured Prevotellaceae bacterium | reverse complement strand
ATCCTCCGCCATGCTCACCTCGCGCTCGTAGCGTTTCTCGATGGCGGCAGTCTCAGTAGCCCGTTTTATCAAAAAAAGCCATCTTGTTAGGATGGCCTCATGGTGGTTTGTTACAAGTCGGCTATGATTTGCGGTATTCTCCGGGTGTCATGCCGGTTTCACTCTTGAAGAACTTTGAGAAGAAAGACGGATTGGCAAAGTTCATGTGCTCGGAAATCTCCCAAATTGGCATATCGCTGTATCGAATCAACACTTTGGCTTGCTGAATGGCATGACGGTTGAGCCACTGCATGACGGTGAGACCGCTGACCCGCTTGATGATTGCCCCTAAGTGATTGGGCGTGACGCACATTTTGTCGGCATAGAACTCAATTTTGCGTTCACGCAAGCCGAATTGATTGACAAGTGATATAAAGCGGTGAAACTGTGCTTCCTGCCTTGTCTCGGACTTGCGGCGCAAGGTTTCCTCTTGCTCTGCTATTCGTTTTAGCTCAAGCAGGAGTGCTGTCTGCAAGTATGTAACAGTTTCGGGCAGCAAGGGTTGTCGCTGCACCTCATGCCACATGAGCTGCACATATTCATCAGCGAGGCGCCAGTCATCATCGTTGAGCGTGATGGTTACTTGGTGGTCGAGCGATGTGAAAATGGGCAGGTTTTTGAAGGTGAAGGCCTGCAGGTCGAAGTCGTCGCTCCACTCTATAATTTCGAAAATGCTGTTGGGCACAAGCACCGCAACCATCTTCTCTTTGAGTAATATTTCCTCCAAATTGATTATCACTCGCACCCAACCTGTGGTGACCATCAGCACGCGTCCCTCATCAACTCTGTAAGGTTGTCCTTGTTGCAAATGCTTCAACCCGAAGTCTCGGGCATTCATCGTAATATATACATGCTCGTCAACATAGTATTGCTTTTCGCTCTCGGCGTGACTGCTGACGAAATTGATGTTAATGTTTTTAATGGTTTTCGCCATAATCGTTGAATTAGAACATTAATGCCATTTATGTAATAACGAATAGGAATGAAATTCATTGTATTTTTGCAGCAAAATATTTCCAAAACAAAATAATACGACAATGAAAACGACTCTAAACTGGCTCTATGAGCACTGGATGAAGGCCACGCCCTTCCTCGCCCTTTACACGTTTATTCTCATCTGGCTCTATGTGAAGGATGTTAATTTTGGATTGTTCCTAATCTGGCTGCAATGCCCGTTCTACTGGGCGCACGAGTTCGAAGAGTATGTCGCCAGATCGGAAGAGCGTCGT
>CALAVD010000039.1 GCA_937892085.1 uncultured Prevotellaceae bacterium | reverse complement strand
AGATTGCTGCCAAGTTTGAGATGGTTGGTGCCATCGAGAAGGAGCATGAAGAGCGACAGCAGAACCGATATCACGGCAGTGCCGGCACCTACAGCAGCACCAAACATCTCGGTGAAAATCATGATAAGCAGTATCAGCACAAGCACCACCATGTGACCGCCGAGCATGTTGGCAAACAGACGGACCATCAAAGCCAATGGCTTGGTGAGAATGCCTAAGAACTCTATGAGAGGCATCATGGGCACTGGGCATTTTAGTGCCATGGGCACATCAGGCCAGAAGATGTCCTTCCAGTAATGCTTCGTGCCTGTGAAGTTGGTGATGCAGAATGTGGCAAGCGCCAGCACCATTGTGACGGCGAGATTGCCGGTGAGGTTGGCGCCGCCAGGGAATATCACTATCAGTCCCAGCAAGTTCATCGTGAGGATGAAGAAGAACGCCGTGAGCAAGTAAGGACCATACTTGGGAGCCTCCTTACCCATAATGGGCTTGATAGTGTCGGTATAAACAAAGTCGATAACCAACTCAAGCATGCCCTTGGCTCCCTTGGGACCTTTCATGCCTTGCTTCTTGTACCAGTTGCGCAGGCTCATCGCCATCATTATCACAAGAGCGGCGGCAATGAGAATGCCAAGCACATTCTTGGTGATGGAGAAGTCCCACGGGCGATATTCGCCACCATCAACAACCTGAACGACTTTGCCCTTGTAACCACCCTCGCCATCGGTCGATATTTTGAAGCTGGCGTCACCGTCTTGATAAGTGTCGCCGCCTGTCACACGGCTCGACATGAAGCAATGCAACTTACCACCCTTGTCAAAGACAATGATGGGCAACGGAATCCTCTTGCTGTGCGAGAAGGGCACTTCCCAGCCATAGGCATCACCCAAGTGCTCAAAAATAGTCTCCTTGGGATTCACCTTGTCCTCGCCATGTCCCTTGTGGCTTGCCGACTGCGAATAGCCCCACGCCATGAGCGCAAGAATCACCAGTGTTATTATTATTGTTATTGCTTTCTTCATAAAAGAGAATTACAATAATATTATTAATAAAGACAAACACTCACCACGTTGTCTTTCACATCGACTATGCCACCTTTAATCTCCTGATTAGTGGTGGTCTCACCTGCCACATAACTCATAGTGCCAGGCACGAGCGACGAAATGAGAGCTGCATGGTTGTTCAAAATCTGGAACGACCCCAAAGTCCCTGGCAAGGTGATTTGGTCAATCTCGCCCTCAAACTCAATCTTTTCAGCCGATATGATTTTCAGTGTCATAGTGTGATAGTTTTTATTTTATAGCTTTTTAATTCTTAGTTTTAGTTTCCGAATTTTCAGTTTTTATAACTGAAAACTGGCAACTATTTTTATCCCACTTGCTCGAGGAGCTTCTTGCCCTTGGCAATAGCATCGTCGATAGTTCCAACGTTGAGGAACGCCTGCTCAGGCAGGTCGTCAACCTCGCCGTCGAGAATCATCTTGAAGCCGCGTATTGTCTCGTTCAACGGAACCATCACACCTGGCACACCAGTGAACTGCTCGGCAACGAAGAATGGTTGCGAGAGGAAGCGCTGGGCGCGACGTGCACGAGATACCACGAGCTTGTCATCATCACTCAACTCGTCAACACCGAGGATGGCGATGATATCTTGCAATTCGTTGTACTTCTGCAACAGGTGAATAACACGCTGTGCCACGTTGTAGTGTTCCTCGCCAATGATATTGGGATCCATGATGCGCGATGTTGACGCCAACGGGTCAACTGCTGGATAGATACCAAGCTCTGTAATCTTGCGGCTAAGTACGGTGGTAGCGTCAAGGAAGTTGAAGGTGGTAGCTGGAGCAGGGTCGGTCAAGTCGTCGGCAGGCACATAAACCGCCTGTACCGAGGTGATACTGCCGCTCTTGGTAGATGTGATGCGCTCCTGCAACTTACCCATCTCACTGGCAAGTGTAGGCTGATAACCCACGGCGCTTGGCATGCGGCCCAAGAGCGCCGACACCTCGCTACCTGCCTGCGTGAAACGGAAGATGTTATCCATAAACAACAGGATGTCGCGGCCGCCACCGTCCTGATCGCGGAACTGCTCGGCAACGGTAAGTCCCGAGAGTGCCACGCGCATACGTGCGCCAGGAGGCTCATTCATCTGTCCGAACACCAGTGTCGCCTGGCTCTGTGCCACTGAGTCCATATCCACGCTGTCGAGGTTCCACTCGCCATTGGCCATCTCCTCTTTGAATTTGTCGCCATACTTGATAACGCCGCTCTCAATCATCTCGCGCAGCAGGTCGTTACCCTCGCGAGTGCGCTCGCCCACACCGGTAAACACCGAGAAGCCACTGTGTCCGTGAGCAATGTTGTGGATGAGCTCCATGATGAGCACCGTCTTGCCCACACCGGCACCACCGAAGAGGCCAATCTTGCCACCCTTAGAGAATGGCTCGATAAGGTCGATAACCTTGATACCAGTGTAAAGAATTTCTTGAGAGATTGACAGGTCGCTAAAGTCAGGTGTTGGCTGATGGATGGGACGGCGGTCACCACCCTTGAGGTCGGCAAGGTGGTCGATAGGCTCACCTATCACGTTGAGCAAGCGACCTTTCACCTGATCTCCTGTGGGGACCGAAATTGGTTGGCCCAAGTTCTTAACCTTAGTGCCACGCTGCAAGCCGTCGGTACTGTCCATTGCCACACAACGCACCGTGTTCTCTCCAATGTGCTGCTCCACCTCAAGCATCAGCTCTGTGCCATCGTGACGTGCCACCGACAGGGCGGTGTAAATCTCGGGGACTTGGTTTCCCTCGCCTTCAAAAGTCACGTCAACAACAGGACCAATCACCTGTGTTATTTTTCCAAAATTTTCGTTCATAATCACGAGAATTTATGCTTTATTTGAATAATTATCTATTATAGTTTTTTTTCCGCATTATCATCAAACAAAATCAACAAATAAGTACAAATTCAACAATAATATTGCTCTCATTATTTTTCTTGTTAATTTTGTTAGTTAGAATGACATTGCTGAACAGTTTACAACTACCCTGCAAAGTGCCATCCTAAGCTCACAAGGACTGCCATCACAACAAGGTTAACCAGTCCTATGGGCATGAGGTAACGCCACTCCAGCGCCAGCATTTGATCGATGCGCACGCGGGGGAAGGACCACTTGAACCAAATGATGATGAACGACACGAATATGGCCTTGCCCAAGAACCAGATGGTGGATGGAATATAATCCATAACGGTGTTGAAGCCTTCCCATCCTGGCACGTGCAGTGGCATCCAGCCGCCAAGGAAGAGCAGCGACGCGATCCCTGACACGATAAACAGGTTGAGGTACTCGGCGAGATAGAAGAATCCAAAGTGAATACCCGAGTACTCGGTGTGATAACCTGCGGTGAGCTCATGCTCTGCCTCGGGAAGGTCGAAGGGACCACGGTTGGTCTCGGCAGTAGCAGCAATCACATAGATGATGAAAGCGATGATAGCAGGGATGTGACCGGTGAAGATAAACCAGCCATTCTGCTGCGCCTCAACGAGTCCTGATACCGACATGGTGCCTGCCAAGCACACGATGGTGAGCATGGCGATGCCTATCGAAAGCTCGTAGCTAATCATCTGAGCACCACTTCGCATAGCACCGATAAGGGTGTACTTGCTGTTACTGGACCAGCCAGCGAGCAGGATTCCCACTACACCCAGCGACGACACTGCTGTCATGAAGAAAATGCCAATGTTGAAATCCACAATTTGCATTCCCTTGCCCCAGGGCAGACATGCAAATACCACCACCGATGCCACCAGCACGAAGTATGGCGCCAGCTTGTGAAGGAAATTATCGGTCTTCCACAAGCTCACCACCTCCTTGATGAGCATCTTTATCACGTCGGCAAAAATTTGCAACGAGCCCCACGGTCCCACACGCAGTGGACCACGACGGCACTGGAACCAGGCGCACACCCAACGCTCATACATGATGTAGAACATCGCCAGCACCGTGTAGGCAAGCAACAATAGTACCGCAATAATCACACACTCTATGGTAGTTGCCAGCCATTGTGGCATCACTCCTGTCAACAGGTTGTTAAACCAAGTTGTGACTACACTAAAGTCAAACATAATTATTATAATAATGTGTATTGATAATCTGTTTTAATCTCTCTCTTTTGCTTTACCTGTCAATATCAGGAATCACATAGTCGATCGATGCAGTGATAGTGATAAGGTCGGCAATCAGGTTGTCCTTACATGTGAGGTCCACTACTCCCACAAGGTTGAAGCATGGACTCTGGAAATGAAGACGATAGGGTTTCTGGAAGGGCTTGGGGTCGCCATCGCTTTCCAGATACACTCCAAAGGCGCCACGGCTCCCCTCTACCTGCTGATACCAGTGACCGGCGGGCAACTTGATGAGCTTGGGCACCTTGGCGATATACTCGCCCTCGATACCCTCCTGCTCGAGCATGTCGCAGCACTGACGCAGAATCTTGATACATTCTTCCATCTCTTTCATACGAACCATGTAGCGGTCCATCGAGTCGCCATTCTCAAGGAGCACCTCGTCAAAGTCCACCTCATTATATAAAGAATAAGGATGGCACTTGCGAACGTCGCAATGATGCCCGCTGGCGCGTCCCGAAGGACCTGTGATGCCATAGTTGATGGCATCTTCCTTACTCAGCAGACCCACACCCTTCATGCGGTTGACCGCTATCACGTTGCCACTGAACAGCTTGTGATACTCTTTGAGATTCTTGGTCACCACATCGCAGCAGTTACGCACGTCTTTGATGAAGTCGGGATGAACATCGGCAACCACGCCGCCAATGGTCATGTAGCTCATCGACATGCGAGCGCCACAGGTCTTGTCGAAGATATCGTAGATGAGCTCGCGGTCGCGGAAGCCATAGAAGAACGCTGTGGTAGCACCCTGGTCCATTGTCAAACAGCCATAGCTGAGCAAGTGGCTCGAGAGGCGCATCAGCTCGTCCATCATCATACGAATCAACTCGGCACGATGCGGAACCTCAATGCCCATCGCCTTCTCGATGCACAGGCACAGGCAATGGCGGTTGATGTGAGCCGACATGTAGTCCATACGTTCGGTGTAGAGCAGCGTCTGTGGATAGGTAAGGCTCTCGCACATCTTCTCAATGCCACGATGAATATAGCCGCTCACCACGTCAACTTTCTTAACCAACTCGCCCTCGATAGAGGCACGGTAACGCATCACACCATGAGTTGAAGGATGCTGAGGACCAACGTTGATGACATATTCATCGTCGTCAAACACCTTGCCGTCGATGCGAGTCACGTTGCCGTTCTCATCTTCTACAAGGCAATAGGTGTCGTCCTCATTCTGCTCGTCATCGAGGCGGATGGGATTCAACTCGGGGTTCTCGTCGTAGTCTTTGCGCAAGGGGTAACCCACCCAGTCGTTGCGCAAGAAGAAACGACGCATATCGGGATGATTGATAAACTCTATGCCATAGAAGTCATAGACCTCACGCTCCTGGTAGTTGGCAACCGCCCACAGGTCGCTCACGCTGTGCAGGCGCGGCTGCTCGCGGTCGGTGGTTGCCACCTTCACGTGAATCACATCTTGCGTGTCGGTGTTGGTGAGGTAATACATCACACCAAGCTCCTCTTTCCAGTCCACGCCAACGAGGGCAGTAAGGTAGTCGAAATGCATCTCATTCTTGAGAGCAGCGGCCAGGTCATGCCATTTCTCGTCGGGCACTGTCACCAGCAGGAATTCACCACTGGCGTCACACTGAGCTTCGGGACACAGGTTGCCGATTTTTTCTTGGAAATCTGCCATATATATTAATGTGTATTTCTTATTCTTGATTATTAATATTCTCGATTACCGGTTCTCTTGTGCCTGTTGAGACTCGAAGAACTCCTTGCGCTTCTCTTTGCGATTAACGCCGCCAAAGAACTTCTGAACCTTGATTTTGCGCTGAAGCTGCATCAGTGCATAGAACATTGCCTCGGGACGAGGAGGGCATCCGGGAAGATACACGTCAACGGGGATAATCTCGTCAACACCCTTCACCACGCAATAGCTGTTTTTGAAAGGACCGCCACTCACGGTGCATGCGCCACAGGCAATCACATATTTTGGCTCGGCCATCTGCTCATAGAGGCGCTTCAGGGCTGGCGCCATGCGATAGGTGATAGTACCCTGGCACATGATATAGTCGGCCTGGCGGGGTGAATTGCGCGCCACTTCAAAGCCAAATCGTGCCATGTCATACCGGGCAGCACCAAGACACATAAACTCGATGGCGCAACAGCTGGTACCGAAGCAGAATGGCCACAGCGAGTTGCTGATGCCCCAGTTTATCAACTGGTCGAGCTTACCCACTACAACATTTGTGCCGCTGGCATTTAACTCCTCAACGAGCTTGTCGATATACTCATTGTCCTTGAAGTCTTCATGCTTCATGCTTTTGATTTTCACTTCCATCTCAAGGCTCCTTTCTTCCAGGCGTAGGCTAAGCCCAGAACTAAAATGAACAAAAATGTGCCCACTGCAACCAGGGTTTGAGTGCCCAAGCTCTTAGAGATTGCTGCCCAGGGGAACAGGAACACTGTCTCCACATCAAACATGAGGAAGAGGATAGCAAACAAGTAATAACCCACATGGAACTGCGCCATGCTCTCGCCACGAGTTGGGATACCACATTCGTAGGTCTCGCCTTTCCTCTCAGTGAAGCTGCGAGGGCCAATGAGCCTTGCTATCAATAGAGCCGCAAACACCAGAACAACGCCAGTGATGACAGCTGTGACAGCTAATGTAGTACTTTGAATACCGAGTAAAACCATAAAAATAAGTTATTGTGATTTTTAATAATATTATCAGTTTAGCAAGCACAATCAAGCTTTGCACCTTGAGGCACAAGACTTTAAATGATGCTGTATGTAACTTCTCTCATTTATTGCAATCATTGTTCTCCAAAAGATGATGCCCGCCGCAACATTGCCTCAGCTAAGTGCCGCGACAAGCCTGTCCTCTCTTTTGCGGTGCAAATATAGTATTTTTTTTGCTATTAAAAGAAATTATGTAATACTAAATTATTAACAAGTGACAAAAAAATGCACTTTTTCCGTTTCGCACCATTCAACACACAAACTCAATCGTGACTAAAACAACGAGCAACTTGAATATAATAGAATTTTTTGCTACCTTTGCACACCGCAATTTGAGGGAATGACGCATCGAAAATCTCCCAATTGGATGGAACCCAAAAACAGCGATTTAAACACACTTGCACAACAGCCTATAAAACAACGACTTACTGAAATATTTTTGTGATTTTAGACATAATTTTACACTATTTAATGTAAAATATTGGTGCTATATGGAAATAAAAGTCTAATTTTGTGCGTTCTTATTCATGTAGTGACCCATTTTTGAGGTCAACAAGAAGCCGAGAACAGGCTTGGAAACTGGAGTCCTGTCTCATTTATTTCATCAAAAACTCGCATAATTTTTTTTGGCTTCTTGAAACTTTTAAAAGACATAATATGAAGTTACCATCAATTAGTCTGCGATTAGGTTTCATTGGTATAGCACTTATATCGGTTAGTATCGCAGCTAACGCACAATCAATCAGCGATTACCGCAAAGCACACAGAGACCTCCTTGCAAAACAGGAGAAAATTAAAGACAAAATTCAAGTCGAAGAGGCTCAGAAATATGCTAAAGACCTCTATGGCGACCAAGAAGGCGACAATGCCGACATCTATAGCGAAGCTTGGAACAGCGACCGCGTGAATCCTTACCAGAACGCTAACATCCCTTCATCAAAGGTTATTGACGTGTCGAAATACTCAATGCCTGTTAAACACAAAGTTATCAATTCACACTACGGATACCGCAAGCAATTTGGACGTATGCACCGCGGCGTTGACCTCAAAGCATCAGTTGGCGACACTGTATATGCAGCTTTCAGCGGTAAAGTGAGACTCGCCAAGTTTGAGCGTAACGGATACGGATTCTTCGTTGTAGTTCGTCACGACAATGGTCTCGAGACCGTCTATGGTCACCTCTCAAGATTCTTGGTTAAGCCCAACCAGTTTGTGAAAGCCGGCACCCCAATCGCCCTCAGCGGCAACACCGGACGCAGCACCGGCCCTCATCTCCACTTCGAGACACGCTTCATGGGCATTGACATCAATCCCGAGAAAATATTCGACTTCGTTAATGGAACCACAATACGCGACTCCTACACGTTTAACAAGAACGAGAACAGCAGCGGCAACAACAACCGCCAGAGCGCAAGTCGCCGTCGCCGTTAACCACTAAAGACTTACAGCACTAACCATTACAGCGCAGCACATTCATTTATCGCTGCGCTGTTTTTTTTAGAATATGGAAGTAATCTATGAGGACAACCACCTGATCATCGTTAACAAGGAGTGCGGAGAAATCGTGCAAGGTGACCGCACTGGCGACACGCCACTTGTTGAGACGCTCAAGCAGTGGATTAAAGAGAAATACGACAAACCCGGCAACGTGTTTTGCGGGGTGACTCACCGCATCGACCGCCCCACCTGCGGACTCGTAGTCTTTGCACGCACCAGCAAAGGGCTGTCGCGCATGAACGACCTCTTCCGCCGTGGCGAGGTACACAAGACCTACTGGGCGATCGTCAAGAACCGCCCACCAAAGGACGAGGACACGCTCACCAACTATCTCGTGTCGGTGGAGCGCAACAACAAGACGCACGTTGTGAAAGAAGGCACCACTGGCGCACAAAAAGCAGTGATGAAGTATCGCGTCATTGGGCAGAGCGACAACTATTACCTCCTCGAGATTGACCTGCTCACAGGGCGCAAGCACCAGATTCGTGCCCAGCTCGCACACATTGGATGCCCCATCAAGGGGGATCTCAAGTACGGCGCTCCACGCAGCAACCCCGACGGCGGTATTTCACTGCAGTCGCACCGCATTCACTTCATACACCCAGTATCGAAACAAGAAATCGACATTACCGCACCACTCCCCCACGACACTCTGTGGCAAGCCTTAACAATGCATAACACATAATGCACCTCTCCTATAGCCCCTATAGCCCCTATAGCTTCTTATAGCTACTATAGCCTTCCCCCCTCATCCGACAAAATGGCAGAAAGCACCGACTTTCTGTCTTTTTTTTGCCGGCGGCACGCCCCTTGCCTACTGCCAGGCCGACAACAAACTAAAACCCAACACAATTATGAACAACAACAGTTACAACACTCAAGGACAGCAGCCGCAGGACGACCGCGAACTGCTGCAGAAATATGCCACCAACCTCATCGAACTGGCTCGCAACGGCAAGCTCGACCCGGTCATCGGGCGCGACGAGGAAATCCGCCGCATCCTGCAGATACTCTCGCGCCGCACCAAGAACAACCCCATCCTCATCGGCGAGCCGGGCACCGGCAAGACCGCCATCGTGGAGGGCCTGGCAGGGCGCATCCTCCGTGGCGACGTGCCCGACAACCTGAAGGACAAGCAGCTCTACAGCCTCGACATGGGCGCACTCATCGCCGGTGCCAAGTACCAGGGCGAGTTCGAGGAGCGTCTGAAGGGCGTCATCAACGCTGTCGTCAAGAGCAATGGCCAGATCATCCTCTTCATCGACGAAATCCACACCCTCGTGGGCGCAGGCCAGACGCAGGGCGCCATGGACGCCGCCAACATCCTGAAGCCGGCCCTGGCACGTGGAGAACTGCGCAGCATCGGCGCAACCACCCTCGACGAGTATCAGAAGTACTTCGAGAAGGATAAGGCCCTGGAGCGTC
>CALAVD010000038.1 GCA_937892085.1 uncultured Prevotellaceae bacterium | reverse complement strand
TAATTTTGGATAAATTAGACTGGCACCTCACGGAAACAAAAATAAACAAGTTTATTTTGTATTTCGCTCGGTTTGCACTAATTTTGCATGATTAAAGACTGATCGACTATGAGCGAGAACAATAGCAAGCGATATGCGATAATAGTGGCTGGAGGCAGTGGAAAGCGCTTTGGGAGCGAGTTGCCCAAGCAGTTCCTGCCGCTTGAAGGCAAGGCAGTGCTCATGCACACTATCGAGAAATTTGGCCAAGCCGGAGCCACTATCGTGGTTGTGCTGCCTGCCGAGCATCAAGAGATGTGGGTTGCGATGTGCAAGGAGACCAATTTCCCTGTCACCCACACTATTGCCACTGGAGGCAAGACACGATTTGAGTCGGTAAAGAACGGCATCGCTGCCATCGAAGACCTCACCGCTGGCGACCTGGTAGCGGTACACGACGGAGTGCGTCCGTTGGTAAGCTTGGAGTTGATAAACCGCTGCTTTGACTCTGCAGAGCAATGCGGTAGCGCTATCCCTGTTGTCAACCCTATCGATTCAATTAGGCAAGTGAATAATGACGGTAGCAGTAAGCAGCTGCTGCGCTCGTCGCTCCGTGCAGTTCAAACCCCTCAGACCTTCCGCGCCGAGCTTCTCAAGGGCGCCTACGACGTGGTAGAGTCACCTCTTTTCACCGATGACGCCAGCGTGGCAGAAGCCGCCGGGCATCAAGTGACACTTGTTGAAGGAGAAGTGACCAATATCAAGATTACTACCCCCATCGATATGATAATCGCCAAAGAATTGATAAAAAACACGCCACATAATCAAACAACATAAACAACAATTTCTCAACCTAAACAACAATAAAAAATGAACTATTTGTAGTTGTTTTTTATTTGTTAACGTTGTTTGAAATAATCCTGCCAAAAGATCAAAGAAACAATGCAACGACTTGCTAAGACCGACATAAAATATCTGCCTGGCGTGGGACCTAAGCGTGCCGAACTGCTTGGAAAAGAGCTTGACATACACTCGTTCTACGACCTTCTCTATTACTTCCCCTTCCGCTATATCGACCGCTCCACCATCCACAAAATCAGCGAGATGCAAGGCGAGATGCCCTACATCCAGCTCAAGGGGCATTTCATCTCGTTTGCTCCACAGGGTGAGGGTGCAAAACGTCGGTTGAACGCATTATTCACCGACGGCACTGGCACTATTGAGGTGGTGTGGTTCAACCGCGTGAAATATATCATGGAAAACCTCCACACGGGCAAGGAATATATCCTCTTTGGAAAACCCACCATCTACAAGAGCCACTACAACATGGCTCATCCCGAGGTGGACCCATATAAACCCGAGGCTCTGAACCGCGGACTCGTGGGCGTATATACCCTCACCGAGAAGATGCACAACCGCAATATCACCACCCGAGTGATGCAGAAGATTGTCAAGTCACTACTTGAGCACGAACTCTATAACAACATTAAAGAAACGCTGCCACAGTCAATTATCGACCGCTACAAACTCATGCCCTTGCGCGAGGCACTTTTCAACATACACACCCCTCAAAGCATCACACTGCTGCAGCAGGCGCAGCGACGGTTGAAGTTTGAGGAACTGTTCTTCCTGCAGATGAACATCCTCAAATACATTAAAGGGCGCAACGCACAAGTGCCAGGGCATGTGTTTGCCCATGTGGGGGATTATTTCAACAACTTCTATAAGAGCTACCTCAAGTTCCCGCTCACTGGCGCGCAGAAGCGTGTAATCAAAGAGATGCGTCACGACATGGGCAGCGGCAAGCAGATGAACCGCTTGTTACAGGGCGACGTGGGCAGCGGCAAGACCATAGTAGCATTCATGACCATGCTCTTAGCTGCCGACAACGGTTACCAAGCGTGCATCATGGCACCTACCGAAATCCTTGCCACTCAGCACTATGAGAGCATAGGAGAAATGGCGCAGGCGGTGGGGCTGAAGGCTGCCCTTCTCACTGGCTCCACCCGCAAGAAAGAACGCGACAAGATTCACGAACAACTGATGAGCGGCGAGTTGAACATCCTCATCGGCACCCATGCCCTGATTGAGGACACCGTGCAGTTCAAGAACTTGGGATTGGCAATCATCGACGAGCAGCACCGCTTTGGCGTGGCGCAGCGTGCCAAGCTATGGCGCAAGAACACTACCCCACCCCACGTATTAGTGATGACGGCTACCCCTATCCCGCGCACCCTCGCCATGACGGTATATGGCGACCTTGACGTGAGCATCATCGACGAGCTGCCGCCAGGCCGCAAACCGGTGACCACCGTGCTTCGCTATGAAAACAACCACATGGCAGTGTATAACTTCATTGGCAAAGAGCTAAAGAAGGGACGACAGTGCTACATCGTCTATCCTCTCATCGAGGAGAACGAGAAACTCGACCTGCGAGCTCTGGAAGAGGGCTATGAGATAATTCGCGAGAATTTTCCTAATTATAATGTGGCTTACGTCCACGGCAAGATGAAACCTACCGAGAAAGATTATCAAATGGGGCTCTTTGCAAGCGGCAAGGCTCACATTCTCGTCTCTACCACAGTGATTGAGGTGGGCGTGAACGTGCCTAATGCCAGCGTGATGGTGATAGAGAACGCCGAGCGCTTCGGGCTCTCACAGCTGCATCAGCTGCGCGGGCGTGTGGGACGCGGCGCCGACCAGAGCTACTGCATACTGATGTCGAAATACAAGGTCACCAAAGAGACGCGCCACCGCCTCGAGGTGATGACGCAGACCAACGACGGCTTTAT
>CALAVD010000037.1 GCA_937892085.1 uncultured Prevotellaceae bacterium | reverse complement strand
GGCGCGAAATCACCTCGCACTGACGCTGGATGTAGTCTCTACCCGCCTGCATCACTCTGCCATACATGCTTGGGTCGTTACGCATATCTTCGAGCGAGGGGTGCAATATCTGCACGCCCACCTCCATCACCTGCGTGTAGTAGTCGGGGTTAGAAATTCCCACCACCACGGTGTCGCCGGCAGGGAAGTTAAACACCACAATGTCGCCACGCTCCACACTGCGGAAGCCCTTGAGACGATGATACTTGAGTTGCGGATGCTCGATATAACTCTTCATGCCGAACAGCTCGTTCTGAGCCAACGGGAAATGAAGCGGCGTCATGGGCACGCGAGGGCCATACACCATCTTGTTCACCCACAGGAAGTCGCCGGTGAGCAGCGTCTTCTCGAGCGATGATGACGGAATCTGGTAGTTCTGCCCCACAAATGAGAAGAGGAAATACACGAGGATGAGGGCATAGACGATGGCATCGATCCAGCTCATCACGGTGCGGAATGCCGAATTCTTGCTGAACTTCCACCAGTTCCAGGGTATGAACTGGGTGAGGTAGATGTCGGCAAGCAGGAACCACCATAGCGCCCCCCACCAGTTGCCGAGCCACGCCACCCAAGCAAAGAAGATGACGCTCACGATGCCAAAGCGCACCCAGCGCGTCGTCTTCACTCGCCCTAAACGCTCTTTCAATGAGCCGGTTTGACGAACTTTTTCCTCAGTATCTTTCTCTTTATTATTCACTGTGCCTTCATTAGAGGCATCTTTCTTTTTAAAAATACTCATAATGCGTTAATCAAAATAGAGTGCAAACTTAATGAAAAAAGTTGAGACCACAGCTAATTATACATATTTTTTCACACAAAAACCATTTGGCAGCAAAAAAGAGATTCTCGTTTTTTTATACTTAAATACTTGTATAGGTCAATATTTCTTGCGAAATTTGCATCATTAACTCCTATTATATTCACTTTAAATTTTCAACTACAAGATGAAAGAATTAAAAGGCACAAAAACTGAGAAAAACCTCCTTGACGCATTTGCCGGTGAGTCGATGGCTCGAAACAAGTATGACTACTTCGCAAGCAAGGCCAAGAAAGACGGATATGTGCAGATTGCAGCTATCTTTGAGGAGACCGCCAAGAACGAGAAAGAACACGCAAAGCTGTGGTTCAAACTCCTGGAGGGTGGAGCCATCAAGCCCACTACCGACAACCTTGCTGCAGCAGCGGCTGGCGAGAACTTTGAGTGGACCGACATGTATGAGCGCATGGCACGCGAGGCCGACGAGGAAGGCTTCCCCGAGATCGCACAGACCATGCGTGGCGTGGCAGCCATCGAGAAGGAGCACGAGGAGCGCTATCGCAAGCTCTTGAAGAACATCGAGGACGAAGTGGTGTTCTCACGCGACGGCGACGTGATTTGGCATTGCGCCAACTGCGGTCACATCGTGGTGGGCAAGAAAGCCCCCGAGATGTGCCCAGTGTGCAACCACCCACAGTCCTACTTCCAAATCAAAGCCGAGAACTACTAATCCACTTTTTGTTTCAACCATTTCAGCCAACGGCCGATTTCGGCCGTTGGCTTTTCTCCAATCCCCCAATTATTAGCAAAAAAGTCGCCATAATAACTTGTTCCTGAAAAAAATTTCTTACCTTTGCGCACAGTAACAACTATAACTCTAAAAATTGAAAATCATGAAGAGAATAACATTATTTATTATGCTTGTTGCCGTCATAGCTACTGTAGCAGGCGCTCAGACGAAAAAGAAAACCATCAAGTCGATGAGCAAGCAACAGCAGGAGCAGCAACAACAAGAGGTTGCTGGCCCAATGACCGACTACGACTGGGCTGTGGAAGCTTGCTATCACGAAAGATTTGATGAGGCTTTGACCTACATCAACAAGCACCTCAAGAAGAACCCCAACGACGCTTACGGATGGACCTGCCTGGCAGCTATTCAGTGCCAGATGAACAACGACAGTGAGGCGTCAAAGGCGATTGAGAAGGCGCGCAAATGCTCCGCTGCCAACGATGACCCTGAGATGCTCAACTGGATGTACTACACCCAATCGACCGTGTATCTGCACCGGCAAGACACCGTGCGAGCCATCGAAGCCCTCAACAATGCGGTGAAAAGTGACCCCACCGATGTGGAGTGCTACATGCGCTTGGGCAACATTTACAAGAAGCAGAGAGAATATGACCTGGCAATGGTAAACTACGGACTTGCAGTGCAATACGACCGCAATCAGGTGGAAGGCTATCTGGGGCTGGGCACTGTGGCTGGCTCGCTCAAGAAGCGCGCCGACGCCATCAAAGCGTTCTCAATGGCCATCAAGCTGCAACCTGATTTTGCTGAATGCTATGCCCTGCGCGCCGTGGAATACTACAACGACTGGCAATATGAGAAAGCCATGGACGATATCATCACCGCTCTCGAGCTCGACAACGAGAACGTTAGAGCCAAGTGGGTGCTCGAGCATCTGAAAGTGAGCGCTCCCGAGGCTGCCGAGAAAGCTCTGAAAACCAAAGCAAAGACCAGCAACGACAACTCCTGGCTCCAATTCCTCGACTAACTCTAAATCCCAAAAACCAAGTTAACTATAAGCTATTAACTCTAAAGTAAAAAGCTTTCAGTGCGTTCCGAGAACAATCTACAAGAACTTGATAAAGCTCCAGTAGGCAAGCTGTTGTTGAAATACAGCTTGCCTTCGGTTGTTGGTATGGTGGTGATGTCGCTCTACAACATCATCGACCGCATGTTCATTGGCCAGGGCGTGGGACCCGACGCCATTGCAGGACTCGCCATCACCTTCCCGGTGATGAACATCTCGGCGGCATTTGGTGTACTGATTGGTGGCGGAGCAGGAGCGCGCACATCCATAGTGCTGGGACAGGGCAGGAAGCGCACTGCCGAACTCATCTTGGGCAACAGCCTGGTGATGACTCTGGCGCTGGGCACCTTCTACCTGGTGCTGCTCGCCATCTTCATCGACGACGTGCTCATCAGCTTCGGTGCCAGCGAGAACTCTTTGCCCTACGCCCGCGACTTCATGCTATATATGCTGCCTGGCCTGCTCATCAACAACCTCACGTTCTCGTTCTGCAACATCATGCGCGCCACAGGCTATCCCAAGAAGGCGATGTTGGCCAACTTCATTGGCGCCGGCATGAACGTGATTCTTGCCCCAATCTTCATCTTCGCCCTTAAATGGGGTATCAAGGGCGCCGCCATTGCCACCGACATATCGATGTTCATTGCCATGCTCTATGTGCACCTGCACTTCCTCAACAAGAAGAGCACGATCCACTACTGCCACGGCATCTACCGCCTCGACGCCAAGATACTCTTGCCCATCATCGCGGTGGGAGCAGCACCATGCATTGTCAACACCGCTGGATGCCTTATCAACGCGCTGCTCAACAACATCGTGTATAAATACGGTGGCGACGCCAGCGTGGCGGCGATGGGAGTGTTCATGACATTCTCGCAGCTCGCCATCATGTTTGTGCTTGGGGTGTGCATGGGGATGCAGCCCATCGTGGGCTTCAACTTTGGCGCCAAGCGCTACGACCGCCTCAAGCGCGCCTACTGGCTCACCCTTGCTGTGGGCACCGTGGCATGCCTGCTCGGCACCATCGCCAGCATGTTCTTCCCAAAATATGTGGCAATGATTTTCACTACCGACGCTAACCTCATCGCAGCTTGCGAGCATGCTATGCCCATCGCCAACTGCGTGTTCTGGGTCGCCGCCTTCCAAATTGTTACCACCAATTTCTTCCAGTCGCTGGGACGCGCCGTGAAGTCGATTTTCATGAGTCTCTCGCGACAGGTCATCTGCTTGTTGCCACTGCTGCTGTTGCTGCCACCACACTACCAGCTCGACGGCGTGTGGCTCTCCTTCCCCATCAGCGACATGATAGCCGCCTTAATAGGGCTGTGCCTGCTTATCCCTGAGTTCAGGTTCATCAACCGCCTCGCAGCCACCATGCCACACCCCCCAACCGAGAGTTGAATCCTCTAAACCGGCAAGCGTCACCCGCTACAGGTCGTGTCTTGTAGTGCAAGCGTCAGCTTGTTCACCAAAACTCGTTTTTCCCCTTTTTTGCCAAAAAAATCAAAAAATCGGTCAAAAACGTTGATTATTAGCAAGAATGTTCTTATCTTTGCGCCGATTTTAACGAGAAAGGGTTGAGAAAATTGACTGACATGAAGTTGACATTCTCTCGTTTACCGATTGGTAAACAGGATTTTAACTACCACATTGATGGCAAGTTTTTCAACGAAATCGAGACCTCCGAAGTACGCTCCGGAAGTGTTGATGTCGCCTTGTGCGTCACTCACTCTCAGGAGGGCATTTACGAGCTCGACTTCGTGTGCAACGGTATTATTATTATTCCATGCGACCGTTGCCTCGATGATATGGAGCATCATGTTGACACCTCCTATCACTTGACCGTTAAAATGGGCGACGCACTGGACGAAAGCCTCGACAGCACGCTGGTGATACCGTCGTCATGGCGAACTCTTGATTTATCGCCGATTGTAAGAGACACGGTGCTGCTTACCATACCCATGATGCATGCTCACTCCCCAGGTGAATGCAATCAGGAAATGCTTGGCCGGCTAAGGGAGCACACCACACAGTCCTACGACAGCGATGAAGATTTCATGCAGGCGCCAGAAAACGAGGATAGCGCTCCTCCCGAGGGCACCGACCCCCGCTGGGATGCTCTGAGACAGTTACTTGATAATAAAGAACAATAAAAAATTATATTAAAAAATGGCACATCCTAAACGTAGACAATCAAAGACTCGCACAGCCAAGAGAAGAACTCATGACAGTTTGGAGAAAGCCCAGCTGACCACGTGCAGCA
>CALAVD010000036.1 GCA_937892085.1 uncultured Prevotellaceae bacterium | reverse complement strand
ATGTTGTAAACAGCAGTTACGTCACCAGCAGTGATGTTGCCGTCGCCATCCTGGTCGGGATTAACAAGACCGCTATCGTCGTTGTTGAGCATCCAGTTGTAGAGTGCAGTAACGTCGGCAGCAGTAACGAAGCCGTCGCCGTCAACGTCGCCAGGAACAGGTGCTACAGCACCACCGTCGCCAACGACAATCTTGAACTGGGTGCCTGGGAGGGTGTAAACTACCTCACCATTGTTGTTAGGCTCTACTGTGATAGTGAGAGTGGTGTATCCAGCATAAGACTCATAGCCGTCATCGTCAACATCTATCTGATCCTCAGCCTCAACTGTCATCCACTCAGGAATCTCACCTTCCACGTTCCAAGCATCGTAAGGCTCACTGGCCTTGAGCTCGAGAGTAACCTCGGTCTGGTCGGCAGGAACAGTATATTCAACAGCATTGTCGGCTACAGTCTCAATGTAAGCAAACTGCGCATTGATTGAGAGCAGGAGGTTCTCGGGAAGACCGCTGTCGTCGCCCGAACCCCAGTAGTAACCCATGTGGCATGCAATAATCCTTGAGTCGATTGCCTCACCACTTTCATCGTAGAACTCCCATAGGGCATAGCCATTGCAGAACTGATCGTAGAGCTCATCGTGAGCCAAGTCGGCAACACGAGTCATTGCGTTCAACACTGGAGAAACTTCCTCGAAATCGTTAACGCCCTCGATTACGATAGCAATTGGACCATCGATAACCAACCAGTCCTCCTCGATAAGGCCGAGTTCGGGATCTTCCTTCTCAAAGTAGAAGTCAATAGCTGTTGTCTGCTCCATAAGCATCTCGGGAGACTCCCAAGTTGAAGTAGCGATAGGATTGTCCATGTCGATAACACCTTCATTGATGGGGCACACCTTAGCAGTAAGGGTATTGCCGGCTTGGGCAGTGAGCAATGCATAGAACTGGATGCGAGAGAAGGTGTAGGGATGACCTGGATAGTCGAAGTACTGGATGAAATTCACAATCTTACCATCAACTACTCCTTCAGCAAGGCTATTGGTGTATCCTGAAGGCAGGTTTGAGAAGAATGAGTTAGCATCCTCGCCATAACCGGCACCGAACATGGTTCGCATAATGTCGCTATAGTCGGCGCGTGGCGAGAACTGATACATTCCTGTCATGGTAGTACCGTCGCCAAGCACGTCGTCTTCAAACTTACCACCCATCAGCATGGCACCGCTGAAGTTGTAGTAGTTGCCGGCTTCATAATCGTCATCGCTGTAGGCGTTGGCGAAGAGTTTTGGTGAAACCCACCATCCGGGATAGTTGGGGAATGTGCAAACCAGGTCTTTCTCGCCCTCTACAATAGAGAGGTTCTCCTCGTCAACTGCGGGGTTGTAATAAACCCAGTCGTAGGTCTCGCTAGCGATACCTGTTGAGATGTTGGTCCAGGTAGTCTCGGTGTTGCCGGGAACCATGCACACGTTGTAGCTGTAATAAAAGCTGTTGTTGTAGGGGAAGAAAGCCGAGAAGAATGTTCCCTTAGGAGTGAGATACATGGTGTCGGTACCCGAAGTGAAGTCCTTCATCATACCGCCCTTGCCAGTGTAGAGGTCACCCATTTGAGCTTTCATCTCAACCTTAGCCTCCGATTTTTGTGGCTGGAGCTTATGAGCCTTCTGCAAAGCAGGAGCAGCAAAAGCAGCAACAGTCACAACTGCGAAAAGAAGAGTCAAAATTTTCTTCATAATCTTAATTGAGTTTTGTTTAGTTAATAAATAAAGTGAATTATAATCTCTAAAAATAATAGTATTAAGTCTATAATTATTCCATAGAATGTGCAAAAGTAAGAAAAAAACTCAAAACAACCAACATTTTTCACACCTTTTTTGAAAAAAAAACATCAACGACACAATCAACGCCACTATCGCTGTGGAGCTTATGTCTATGTTCTATCAAACAAAAACGACAATAGAAGTATGTATAAAAGATTGTTTTTATTTGTTGAGTTTGTTTGATAAATGCACTGGGGAGCATGTCCATCAGCCGACAGGCTGACCGCTGGGTAACCGGGGGTACCACTTGTAAAAGGAGCGAAGCGACTGGAACAAGTGGCACCCCCGGAATGTCACCATCTTCATCTTGTCGCTGAAGGCGACCCCAAAAAACGATGTATACTTGCATATAACCTACATTTTATCTACCTTTGCACTATGAGTTACACACATTTCGTCTATCACATTGTTTGGCGTACCTATCGCAGTTTGCCAGCCATAAATGAGGAGCATGAGCGAGACTTGTATGCCTATATATTAGGGTATGTCACCAATCACAAAGGAAAAATATTCCGCATTGGCGGTATGCCCGATCACATACACATGCTATTGTCTATACCTCCCGATATTGCGGTATCGGAATTTATGAGAGGGTTGAAGTTTGCCACCAACACATGGCTGAAGCAGAACCCAGACTTTCCTCTATTCTCGGGGTGGGGCGAAGGCTATGCGGCGTTCACCTACTCCAAAGACCAAATCCCTGTAGTGAAGCGCTATATCATGAATCAGAAAGAGCATCACAAAGTGACGACCTTTGCCGAGGAGTACAGGAAATTTATCATTGATAATGGTGGAACGATAGACGAGAGATACTTTCTTGTGGACTAAAGGGTCGCCTTCAGCGACTAGATGGAGAGAGCATCAATACCCCCAGTGCCGATTGCTACACTCGTTACGATATCGGTACTGGGGGTTACACATAGGTCAGCCTCCGGCTGATATACAAGCAAAGTGGCGGCTCGCTTGCGTGAGTCGCCACCTTATAAAGTTTTTCTCTTATCATGATTAGAATCCAAGAACAACGAAGTTGGCACTGTTGCTCGCGCTCGTCATAGTCATTGGATTTGACACCATCACGTTGTTAGAAGTGAGTGTGTAAGTGTCAGAGCAAAGCAGCTCAACCATAGCCTTCATGCTGGGAAGGTTATTGTAGTGCGACTTACCATTGTTGTCAAATGCATCTGGATTCTCGGGGTTGAATGAGAACTTGATTGTGTGGTCGTCAAGCTTCTCATGGCTAACGTAGATGCTACCATAGTACCTACCGTTCCTGAAGTAAAGACGATACTTGGCCTTGGCAGGCTCATAGCCTAATTGAAGCCAGTTGAATGTGGTCTTATAGGTAGTCTTGGCCTCGCTAACAATGTTGTTGAAGAGCTCAAGGAAACGACCTCCCATCTCACCGCTGTTTGTGCTGAACATCCAGCCAAGCTGTGTCTGCTCAAACAAGTCGGCAAGAGCTGGACCTTCGATAGTAGTAGCACCATCGTCGGTGCACAGGAGTGATCCGTCGGGCTGGAACTCAAAGTTCTGTGCTGCCACGTCGTTCTCGTCATACTCATTGAGGAAGGCAAGAGGTTCCATGAAACGAACACCAGTGGTTGTGATAATCGCATTCATGTACTCTCCTGCGTCGAGCAGTGAGCTGGTCTCGGGATAGAAACTCCACAACATGGTAGTCACATCGTTGCAAATGTAGCGCTTGCCACTGGGTGTGGTGAGCACATAGTTGTTGATGCGATCGCTAAATGCAGCTTTGCGCACAGCAGCAAGGCTATTGAAATAGTCCTCATCGGTGGGATAGTCGCTTGTGCTCAAGCGTGTCATGACCATGTCGATAACTTGTCCCTTGTCGCGCGACTTCTTTCCACGAAGATACAACTTATTGTCCTCGGCCTTGAGGATGATGAACTCATAGTCACCACCATGACCGGTGCCGTCGCTTTGTGGGCTTGAGAATGTGTGGAACACCTTATTATAGGTATTGAACGAGAGAACTGGACCGTAGTTGCTAACAACCTCCCAGGTCGACACATCGCTCGAGAACGCTCCGTCGTTGACATATTCGTTTTGACCTGAAATATTAACTGAGCCATCATCATGGAAAGTCATGATGAAATTGAAACCTTCTTCATCGGCACTGGCGAAGTATTCCATGAGCCAACGTCCGCCGTCCTGCTGTAAATACTCGGTATAGTACTCGATTGCGTTATCAAGACGCACTGCCGGACTCTCATCAAAGATATCCTCTACCTCGCTGGGAGCACACGACGCCATTGAAATCGCCATTACCAATACCGAAAGATATAAATACTTCTTCATAATATATATATTTCTATGTATTCTTGTGTGATTAAACTTTATATAATCAATGAGCATCATTGTGCATAGATTTGTTGACGCAGAGACTCCAGAGTAGAAGCATCAAACGACTGCAGACGGCTTTGCACAGCACTGCGCACGGCATCGAGCTCGACGCCCCATTGCTCACGGAACCAGTTGCGGCACAAGTTGATCTTGGTCTCGAGCATAGCTACGCCGTCAACACCATCCTTGTCCTCAACAGGATAAACCGCGATGGGAACACGGTTACCGTCCTTATCAAGAACATAACCTTGCCTATCGCACTCGGTGCCATTAGTGTCGTAGTACTTGCCATCCTCTTGATTGAGGGTAACGCTGCCCACGCCACGCTGGTACTGGTTGCGATAAATGTAGGTACCATCATCGTTGGCGATAACGTTATACTCAACTACATACTTCTTGTTCTCGTCGTTGGTAGCGTCGTTGTTCTCGAAGTAGTAGAAGCAGTAGTAACTGAGGTTACTCATGTCCTCACTGTCCTCATCGCCGTCGGTGGCATAGCCACGCCCAGCCTCAATCCAAAGGCGTTCCCACTGAGAGTCGGTGAGCGTGATATAGTTAGCACAAGTCTCGGCAAAGTCCTCACGAATCTCACTCGAAGCATAAGGAGTGACAAAGCCCAGAGAATGAACCACACCAGAGTTGCGGTCCTGCCAGTTGATAGCATCGTAGCGACCCAGCGAGAGTAGCTGGAACTCACGAGGGATGCTCTTGGTCTGGTGCAAGATATGAGTAAACTCATGGTGCATAGTGTGGAAATAGTCGCTGTTGAGACCATAGATGTCAAGAGGATTCATGCTGTTGACATGCAGCAGAGTCACCTTGATACCACCCTCGGCAAGACCCACGATTATGGTACCCGTCTGGGGGTTGATTGCTGGTGAACCCACAAGCATGAGGATGCGTGGACCATACATCTTAACGAACTCCTTGCTACCAGTAACTTCCTCGTAGACATCAAACCACATGTACTTAGCAAGCACAGCCAGGTCCATAGCGTTAGAAAGAGTTGCAGGCTCAAGGTTATAGTTCATGTTGGTCTCATTGTCGTTGAGCTTATACTGGAAGTCCAGGTTATAGACGTCCCTGTAGTTCTCATTGAGCCACTTGTCAAACTGATAGGTGTAGCTATTTGGGTCGAGTTCATCGGTAATGTCGGGGAAGATGGTATCCTCAAGTGCCTTCTCACCGCACGACGTGAGTGACATAGCCGCAAATGCTACAAGTGCAAGAGCACTGATATATTTAAAATATTTCTTCATAGCGGTAAAGTAGTTTATTCGTTATAGGGAACAGCCAAGTCTTTAGCAACCTTAGGAGCTGCCATTGTTGGAATCTTGGGAGGATCGGTACGGTCAGTAGGATCTATACCCGCTGCAATGATTTCGTTAGGAATCTGCAGAGCCAAGCGTGGGTCAAGGACTCCGTTGGCCACATCGGGATTGAGGGTCTCGACGCGCGCATCCTTACCAATCACGTGGTTGTAGCTAATGCCCAAACGCTTGATGTCGAACCAACGCAGACCACGCTGGAAGAACTCAAAGCGGCGGAAGTGCTGGATGCACTGCATGTAGGGCATGATGTCGGCTGTGAGATGATACCTTGAGCTTGGACAAACCTCGTCGATGTGCAGAGGCTTTGCAATACCAAAGTAGATAGAATCGTTGTACTTGGTACCAAGGATCTCACGACGAGATGGGTCGATATTGCGGTTGTACTTGTCCATACACTTGGTGTAGAAGTTCCACACAATTTCTTTGCTCCAAGGATCCATGCGACCGTCGGAATCTACGTTTGGAGAGTTGCGGTGAGCAGCATCCCACACGCCAAGGTCGGCGAGACATCCGTCGATGTCGCCAAGGAACAATTTAGCCTCGGCACGGTTGAGGAGAGCCTCCTCGCCAGTGAACTCAACAATCACCTGGTGAGCGTAGCCAATGCCTGCAATCTTGTCGGTGTACTCAAACTGCTCACCGGCAGTACCGGCCCACCAAACGCCATACTCCTGGCTACCGTTCACCCACATGGCCATCATGCAAGGGTGCATAGCCCAAACCCATCCGAGCTGAGTATTCTGGTAGCGGCAACGCTCCCAAGTGGGGCCAGGCCCGCGCACCGAGCCACGCATACCCTCACGGTTGATACCATAGCGGCGACCACCAGCGAGGTGGCGCATATAAACCGAGTAGGTGGGCAACAGCATGAAGTTGCGCTGATGGACAGAGTTAGCATAGTATTTACCATACTCGTCGGCATAGTTTAAGTTGGTCTGAGCCCAGATGTCGCTCATGTAGGGCATTGGGTCAACCTCAGGACCGCCAAATGCCATGTTGGCATACTGCAGCACCTTCTCATAGTCGCGCTTAAAGAGATAGAAACGCGAAGCGAAGGTGTAGGCAGCCTGCTTGTTGAAGTGATACTTTGGAATCTCATAGATGCCATCGTCAATCAATGGCAAGCCAGCCTCAATGTCCTTCTGTATGTTGGCGTAGGTCTCGGTTAGAGTGCCACGCTCATAGTGAGGCTTCACAGTTGTTTCGGGCTCGGTAGCATAAGGAATGCCGGGATAATACTGGCTCAAATCATCGCCACGGTAAGGCATGCAGAAGATGTTGGCGAGCATGAAGTGGCAGTAGGCTCGGGTAATCAATGCCTCACCCTTAACGGCCTGCAGCTTCTCGCTGTTCTCACCGTCGGCCTCAAACTCTTCAACCTTTTGAAGCACAGCATTGCAAGTAGCAATTGAATAGTAGTAAGATTCCCATAGCTCGGAGGGAGAGTCACTGTCGGAAACGCTGCGAATGTCTTCCCACGCAAAAGCCTCGTCATCGTTGCGGTTGTAGGCGTTAAGGTTGTAACGCACACCTTCGATACTCGGGGAATTGTTGTCAATAAAGTTGTCGGTCGACAACTCGCAAACCAAAGCGTAATTCTGGTTAGGATAGGCGCTCGTCATCAACATGCGCAACTGCTCAGTGTTGGTGAGTGTAACGCGTGTATCGCTGGGCTTGTCAAGGAAGTCGCTGCACGACGACAAAGCCAAGAGTGCCACACCAGCCATTATAAAATATCTTAATTTCATAATCTATATTATTATAGTTTTTAAATACTAATCTAATGAATTAGAGGCCTAAACGCAAAGTGAGCGTAAACTGCTTAGGTGTTGGAGCAGCCACACCACCAGAGTTGAAGAACTCAGGATCCTGGCCGTTGAGTTTCTTGTCGGCATAGAGCAAGCACAGGTTGGTGGTGCTCAACTTAACCGAAGCAGTGTTCAGTCGCAGGGCCTTGAGAGCCTTGGCAGGAAGATCGTAGCTAAGAGAAACCTCTTTCAGGCGAATGAAGTCGCCCTTAGCGATGCGCACGGTACTGTAGTTGTAAGAGCTGTAGGCAATGCTGAGCGCATTGCCGCCCCAGTTCTGGTACTGGCGAGTAGAAGCGATGGTTGGGATGTCGGTATATGCCTCATCACCTGGCACTACCCAGCGGTTCTTCATCTCGCGGCTG
This sequence comes from uncultured Prevotellaceae bacterium, assembly GCA_937892085.1. Classification (GTDB taxonomy): domain Bacteria; phylum Bacteroidota; class Bacteroidia; order Bacteroidales; family Muribaculaceae; genus Sodaliphilus. The sequence continues at coordinate 3,005 of CALAVD010000036.1, read as the reverse complement.
TTGGCGGTCATGTCACCATAAGCATAAGAGAAGTCGGCGGGCAAGCGCAGCTTGTTGCCAAACGAGTAGGTCAAGAACACATTAAGGTGGAAGCCCTTCCAGCTGAAGTTGTTACCAAAACCACCGGTGTAGATGGGATCTACCGGGCCCTCATACTTGAGGAAGTCGAGGTTCTCGAACTGCTGGAAGTAGATGCCATCGACGGTAACATCACCATTCTCATCGTAGAATGTGGGCAGACCCTCATCATTCAATCCGGCGAATGGGATAGAGAAGATGGCACGCACGGGATAGCCCTGGAGAGCGAAACCGGTACCTGGCACGAGGTCGATGATTCGGCTACGCGACACGAGGTCGGTAATCTTGTTCTTAGCATAAGAGAATGTGAAGTCGGTGCTCCACTCGAAGTCTCCGGGCTTAACAGCCTCGATGTTGCGAGTAGAGAGGGTGAACTCAACACCATGCGACTTCATGGTAGCCACGTTGGCCATCTTGCTGGTCACACCACCGACACCCTCGGTATAGACGCGACCAATGAGGTCGAAGTTGTTACGCTTGTACCAGTCGAAGACGAGGTTGATGCGGTTGTTGTAGAAACCAAGGTCAACACCCACGTCAAACTCATGCTTCTTCTCGTAGGTGAGCTCCTCGTTGGCGATGTTGGACATGTAGAGGTCCATCTCGGCATCCTCGGGAACCAAGCGCCAGGGCTTGTCGGGATAATAGATGGGGAGTGCGTTAGAGACGCTCGAAGGGCCGGCATCGGCGGTCAGAGAGTAAGACAGACGCAGCTTAGCGTAGGTCCAGATGCCGTTTTGGTTGAAGGCGGCATTGCGGAAGAAGTTCTCCTCGCTGGCGTTCCAGGCTCCCGAAATGTTCCAAGTGGGAAGCCAGCGGCTCTTCTTGGCCTTACCGAGCTTGTTAGAGCCCTCATAGCGGAAGGTGCCTGTGAGGATGTATCGGCCGGCGTAGGAGTAGCTACCCATAGCATAGTAGGCCATGTTGCGGCCATAACGCCAAGCCTCGCTGTAGTAGTTGTGGTTCTCCTCAACCTGCTGCTTGAAGAGGTTCTTGTCGATGAATGGGATGTTACCGTTCTCATAAACGATACCCCAGCCCTCGAAGCTCTCGCCATGACGCTCAATCTTGCTGAGCTCATAACCGGCAAGCAGGTTAATAAGGTGAATGTCGTTGAACGACTTGTTGTACTGTGCCTGTGCACGCAGGTCTAACTGCGACATCGAGTTCACGTCGTGGAACAGGATACCACCCTTAGGAAGCACGGTAACAGGAAGTGCACTCTCAATGTCGGGGTCGGTGTAAAGGTAGGTGTTAGAAGCGCGAATCGTGGCGTTCTCGGGGTCGATACCGGCACGATAGGCGTTAGCCTGGTTAGAGTCGTCCTTCACATAGTGGTTGGTTGTACTTGCATTGTAGCGATAAGATGCCAGACCCTTGAGTTCAAGGCCCTTGATGGGTTTCCAAGTGAGCTCGCCCTGGAACTTGAGGTCGGTAACTCCGAGGTCAATGTAGTTTTGGTCAAGCTCGTGGAAGATATTGAATGCTGCATAGTTACGAGTGTAAGTGGCATTGGGGTCGGCAACGCGAGAGGTGTTCAACGCGTAGCTATATGGGTTGATATCGAAGCTACGGCTGTAAACACCGTTCACCACGTCAACGTCCTGGCTCAGTGTACCTGGAGCGCGCTGCTTGCGATAACTATCGCTGGTCAACAACTTGATGGTCAAAGTCTTCGACAGGTCATAGCTGGCGTTAGCGTTGAAGGTGTAACGCTGCACCTCACTCTGCTTGGTCCATCCTGGGTCATACATGATAGATGCCGAGGTGTAGAACCTTGCGCGATCGGTACCGCCAGATATTGAGATGGCGTGGTTTTGTGACACGTTGCTGTTAAACAACAGGTCAAACCAGTCGGTGTTACGGAACTCGGCCTCACGCAGATATGCGTTCTTGGCAGCGAGGGTGTTTGGCAAGCCAAAGCCAGTAGCGGGGTTGTACTCGTCCATGAGCTTATACATGGTACCATACACACCCGAGCTCGACGAGTTGGCAAGACCAGCAAAGCTCAACCAGCCTTTAGCCTCAAGTTCCTTGTAGATACCCATCTGCTCCTGAGAGTTACTGATGTTGAACTCACGGTACATAGGCTTCAAGCGATAGGTGAACTCACCGGTGTAGTTGATGCTTGCAGCACCCGAGTGACCTTGCTTGGTGGTAACGACAATCACACCAGCCATGGCGCGAGCGCCATAGATTGATGTTGCCGAACCGTCCTTAAGGATTTGGAAGCTCTCGATATCGTCGGCGTTGATACCGGCGATGGCGCTGGCGATAAGGGTGGTGGCGTCACCACTCGAGAGTGCGTCGGCATCAAGCTCAACGTTATCCTCAAGAATCACACCGTCAACAACCCACAGAGGCTTGCTGCTACCGTAGATTGAAGTAGCACCGCGCACGCGGATCTTAGGAGCGGTACCAAAGGTACCCGACACGTTCTGCACACTCACACCGGCGGCACGTCCCTCGAGGGCACGCGACACATCGGCCACACCATCAAGCTTGGCCTTGTCGGCCTTAATGCTTGTGGTAGCACCGGTAAAGAGGCGCTTGTCAACGTTTTGATAACCTGTCACAACCACCTCTTGAAGGGTAGTCTTCTCGTCGGTGGTCAAGACAATCTTCATCTCACCCGAGGTGACTTGCACGTCGGCATCGGCAAGACCTACCGAGCTCACGATGATGTGGCTCTTGGCCGAAGAGACGGTGAGCGTGAACTTACCGTCGAAGTCGGTACTTGTACCATTGGTAGGTTTTGCTTTTTCCTTCACATGAGCACCAATAACGGGTTCATTGTCCTCGGCCGAAATAACGACACCTGTCACCTTGAACTGTGCGCTCGAGGTGAGAGATACCAATATTGCAGCCGTCAGCAATAAAAGTTTTTTAAGACTCATAAGCATTGAAAAAAATTAATAATTATATAG